>DATAYF010000034.1:0-7189 GCA_036272735.1 Ktedonobacteraceae bacterium | reverse complement strand
AGGACAAAAACCTAAACGACACCGCCAGGGAGGTCACTACCATAGATGAGATGCGGCTTCGTCATGTATGGTAGCGACCTCCCTGGCAGGGTCGTCTCCCTGGCGGGGTCGTCTCCATGGCAGGGTCGTCTCCCTGGCGAGGCCGTTCCCTCTTTTATGAGCGCACGCTGAATGTGACCGGCAAATGCTTGATGCCATAGATGAAACTGCTACTGACCGGGTCAACGTTCTGCGTGCTTACTCGCCGGATATTGTCGAAGCGTTGCAGGACGATCTCAAGCGCAATTTTCGACTCCAGGCGTGCAAGTGGCGCACCTAAACAGAAGTGCAAGCCATGACCAAAGGCCAGGTGCTTGTTGGGGTTGCGCTCGACATCAAAACGTTCAGCATCGGGAAACTGCGCCGGATCGTGGTTCGCGCACGCCAGCCAGGCCATGATTGTCTCGCCACGTTTGATATGTTGATCACCCACGGTTACGTCGCTTAGTGGATAGCGTACGATGACGACCGCCGGAGAACGATAGCGCAACACTTCCTCGATAGCGCTGGGCACAAGCTCTGGCGTGGCGTGCAGGTGTTCCATCACCTCAGGATGCTCGTCGAAGCACAACAACGCATTGCCGATCAAATTGGTGGTGGTGATATTGCCAGCAACAAGTAACAAGGTACAAAAACCCAACAATTCCTCTTCGGTGAGGGACTGTCCCTCAATTTGGGCCGCCAGCAAGGCACTTATGAGGTCATTTTGCGGCTGTCTACGCCGCTCCGCCAGCACCTGGCGGAAATAGTCCTCGATTTTTCGCACGGTCTGGCGAATCCTTTGTATCATCGCTTTGCGTTGCGCCTCGTCGATAATTTCATCGTATTCGACAGCGATAAGCTCATCGGACCATTGCTTGAACTGCTCACGATCTGAAGCAGGAACGCCCAGCATTTCGGAAATCACAATCACTGGCAAAGGCGCGGAGAAATCATCAATGATATCCATATGTTCCTGGCTGGCGACCGTGTCCAACAGTTCACGCGAAATTTCAGCGATGCGCGGGGCCAATTGGACAATCGTGCGTGGCGTAAAAGCTTGCGAAACAAGCGCGCGTAACTGGTTATGGCGTGGCGGATCGAGACCGAGCATACTGGTCTGGCGGCTAATCTCCTCATCCTCTGACACGGGTTTCACCCTGGTATATTCCGACGAAAAGATTTCAGATTCAGAAGCGATGTGACGCACCAGGTCATAATCAAAAACTTCCCAGCACTTCGCCTCTTCGTTGTAGACAACAGAGCCTTTCTGATGCAGAGCACTAAAGCAGGCGTGAGGATACAACAACTGGTCGTGCAAAGATCGTGGATTGAGCATGTGATATTCCATCTTATTATCCCGTAGTTATGTATGAAAACATTGCAACTTCATAGAGTTATCACGGAAAGGATTCAGGTAAAGTAATTATAAACTATAAGAAAAACTCAGCTCCTGTTTCCAGAACAAACCTTTTCCGAAAGGCCCCAGTGGACAAAAAACATTTTCGGTTTCGAAATATATGCAAAAGTATTGACAAGTAACGAAAGTCTTAGATACAATAGCATTACGAAATGTTCATCCAGCGTAAAGGTCGATAGACCACAGTCACATGCTCTCAGATGATTGCATTCGTTATCCAGCGTGCAAGCAACGGCGAGCACTTACTATTGGTATCTAAGATTCTGCACAGGAGCAGAGAAAACGGCAAAGCAGGTAGGACACCCAATGACGGAGACACCAAGGATAGATGGGGAAATCCCCACCGCAATGCGCCGTGAGCAGTTGCTGAAACTTATCAAAGCAAAAGACTTCGTAAAGGTATCGGACCTTAGCGCAAGGTTCGGTGTCTCAGAAGTCACCATACGCGGCGACCTCGATGCCCTGGCGGGTAACGGCTACATTCGCCGTATTCGCGGTGGTGCCATGCCCAGCGCACGCACTCGTACGGAACAGCCATTTGAAGAGGCGATTAGCAGTCACGTCGCCGAAAAAATGCTGATCGGGAAAACCGCGGCCAACCTCGTGGTCTCTGGCGAGACCATTATCCTCGACGTGGGTACAACGACAACTGCTGTCGCGCAAGAATTAGTCAAGCGCATCGATCTTCAGGATGTCGTCGTGTTTACCAATGCCCTAAATATTGCGCTTGAGCTAGAAAGGGCCATTCCACGTTTCACCGTGGTTGTCATTGGAGGCACGTTGCGCCCTTTACAGCATTCATTGGTTGATCCACTGGGAGGATTGATGCTCGAACGCATTAATGCCCACACCATATTTCTCGGCTGCAACGGTATTCATCCCACCGGGGGCATCACCAATATCAACTTACCAGAAGGAGATATCAAACGTCGCATGTTGCAATCGGCCAGGCGGCGCATCGTCGTAGCCGATAGTACGAAAGTAGGCGAAGTTGCCTTAGCTCATCTCTGCGACATCGAACAGATCGATCTCCTCATCACCGACAACTCAGCGAATGCAGATACATTGAGCGCGCTGCGCGAACGCGACCTAGAAGTCACGGTCGCAAAGTAACTACAAGCACAGGAGGTGAACCACTTACCATCGGCCTGGCACGTAACCAGTGTACTTATCAGATCATTTCAAGAATGATGGCGCATCACCCGTTTCAAGCTTCGAAGCTTGGGAGCTTTTAAATAATACATGTCGATACGTTGTGGTATCAAGAGACAAGGAGAAACCTATTTATGTCCCAGAAATACGCTTCATCTTCAATGACACGTCGTCGTTTCCTACGATACAGCGGTGCAACCGCCGGAGCAGCCGCGTTCGGTGGCTCGCTGCTGGCGGCCTGCGGTGCTACAGGCGGCAGCAGCAGTGGCCCCAGCCTGACACAGTGGTATCATCAATATGGCGAAGCAGGCACGGAACAGGCGGTTTTTCGTTATGCCAAGGAGTACAAAAAGGCCAACGTTTCTGTGAAATGGAAACCCGGCACGGGCAATATTTATCCTAACGCCGTCACGGCAGCCCTGCTCGGTTCTGGCGCACCAGATGTCTTTGAACTGGGTGTACCTACCGTTGACCTGATTAAGGGCGGAAAATTGGAGCCGCTCGATGACCTCTACAACGGCGTGAAAAGCGATTACACCGACGCCACCCTAAAAGGACTCAGCTACAACGGCAAAATCTATGGCGTGCAGATCGTTGTTGACACCACAGCGCTGTTCTATCGCAAGAGCCTGCTTCAAAAGGCTGGTCTTCAGCCGCCCAAGACCATGGATGATCTGATCGCGGCAACGAAAAAGCTGACCAACGGCAACATGAAAGGACTCTATATCGGCCAGGATGGCGGTCCAGACGCGCTGCATCAGTTTGCTGTCTTCTCATCTGGCGGTGAACTGGTCACCAAAGACAATCAGCTTGGTTTTAACAATGCTAACACGGCTGCCATGTTCGAGAAGTTCGTCGAACTCAACAAAACAGGTGGTCTGCTGATTGCCGCACCAACCTACTACTGGGATCCCTCATCGTTGACTCAGGGCCTGGCAGCCATGCAGTTCACGGGTCTATGGAACATGCGTATCTTGCAGAAGGCGTTTGGCGATGATATCGGCGCGGTGCCTTTCCCCACGTTGAACGCGAGCACAAAGCCCTACATGTCGTCGGGTGGCTGGGCAGAAATGGTCAACGCCAAAGGCAAGAATGTCCAGGCGGCTAAAGACTTTGTCAAGTGGCTCTGGATTGGTAATCAGGCCGACCAGACCGACTTCAACCAATCGTACGGTTTCCACATTCCACCACGCCTGAGCATCGCAGCCAATGCCACGAATCTGAAAAGTGGCACGGCGGCCGATATCGTGTCTTACTGGAAACAGTATGGCGTATCAACGCCTGTGCTCTGGGATGGCACGATGGATACCGCTCTCTCCGATGCCATGGCCAGCGTCGTCAAAAACGGTGCCAACCCACAGTCTGCGTTGAAACAGGCTGCCGATAAGTGCCAGGCTGAATTGAGCAAACTAGTTTAGTTAGGCAAGAAGATCAAGGGCGTATCCCTCTTTTCCCGGCTCTCTTTTAGAGGAGCTTGCTGTTCGCCAGGTTATCCTGGCGAACAGCAAGGTAACGAGCCCCTTCCAACTCCATGTAAAAAGGATATGACTTATGAAATCCCCTACTGCTATTACACCATCAGAGATGCAGGTTGTAGGCAAAGACAAGACGATGGGACAGCGCCGGGTCAAGCAAAAAACATTCAAGACGGCCCTGGTCTTCTGGGGTTTTGTTGGCCCTCTGCTCCTTGGTATGCTGATATTTATCTATATCCCGATCATCTGGGATCTCGTGCTCAGCTTTTTCAATGCGCGCAGCACCATCACGCCAACGCAATTCGTTGGTCTACAAAACTATGTGTCGATGCTGCAAGACGCGGAGTTCACCAAATCGCTACTCACCATCGTCATTTTCGCGGTATTCATCGTGCCACTCACCTTCGCGTGTTCGCTGGGCCTGGCATTACTGGTCAATAGCGTGCGTTTCGCACGCGGCTTCTTCCGCTCGGTTTTCTTCATTCCGATTGCCTGCTCGTACGTTGCGGCCTCGCTGGTCTGGAAAATGAACATTTTCTTTGGGCAATTCTATGGACTCGTCAACGCGGCACGCGGCATCTTCCACCTGATGCCCATTGACTTTACCTCAACATCTCCCTACTACTGGGTCGTGCTGGTCACGGTGCGCCTCTGGTTGCAACTTGGCCTATATATGATCCTTTTCATCGCTGGCTTGCAGGAGATTCCACGCGAACTCTACGAAGCAGCCTCCGTCGATGGAGCAAAAAAAGGCTGGA
This sequence comes from Ktedonobacteraceae bacterium, assembly GCA_036272735.1. GTDB lineage: Bacteria > Chloroflexota > Ktedonobacteria > Ktedonobacterales > Ktedonobacteraceae > DATAYF01. The sequence goes on along the minus strand of DATAYF010000034.1, from coordinate 2,366 downwards.
CAACCTTCTGGAGCATTACCTTCCCACTCCTGCGCAATACGTCGGTCGCGGTACTACTCTTAACAATCATCGCGGCTTTCCAGGCATTCGACGAATTCTACAATATTATGTCAGGCGGTCTGCGTACTCTGGCACAACCTCCCCTGGTCTATATCTACCAGGTAGCGCTCGGCAATAGTGACTATGGTCGCGGCAGTGCCGGTTCCATGATCCTGGTCCTGATCATTGTGGTTGTAACGCTGATCCAGGGACGTCTGGTTGGCTTTGGTAAAACGAATAAAGCATAGTTGAGAGGGAAGGATTATGTCATCAATAAACGTTGAATCATCACAGCCCCGGCGTATGCAGCGCCCACCGCGTGCGCAGGCATGGCCCATTATTAGCGCGATATTGCGCTATGCACTCTTGATAGTGCTGGCCATACTCTTCCTGCTGCCATTCTACATCATCGTCAGGAATGGCCTGTCCACCGATCAGGATATTACGTCTCCGCACTGGACATTCTTCCCCAGTGCGCTTCACTGGGAGAACATTTCAGAGTTGTTCGATGATCCTGCGGTATCATTTCTACAGAGCATGCTCAACTCGCTCGTTATCGCGGTACTTCAAACAGCAGGGCAACTGTTCTTTTCCGCCTTGGCTGGCTATGGTCTGGCGCGCATCCCCAATCGTTGGGCGAACGCGGCCTTTGGCGCTGTTCTGCTGACCTTGATGGTGCCAGCAGCGGTTACGTTTGTCCCGACCTTTGTGCTCGTATCCTTCCTGGGCTGGCTCAATACCCTTCAAGGAATCGCGGTGCCACTTATGTTCAGCGGCTTTACCACACTGCTGTTCCGCCAGTTTTTCCTGGGCTTCCCGAACGAGTTGGAGGAGGCTGGTCGCGTGGATGGCCTGGGGTATTGGGGCGTCTTCTGGCGCATTGTGATCCCGAATTCGCGCTCGATCATTGTCGCCCTGGGTTCGCTGGCTTTTATCACCAGTTGGAATGGTTTCCTCTGGCCTCTGGTCATAGGTAGTGATCCAAGCGCCTGGACAGTACAGGTGGCACTCTCGAATTTCTTGAATTCGCAGGTGCTCAATCTGCACGAACTCTTTATTGGCGTGGCCCTCGCGATTTTGCCGCTGGTCGTCATATTCCTGTTCTTGCAGCGCTACATCGCTGAAGGTGTATCCCAAAGCGGTATCAAAGGGTAAAAAACTCTGCATGAAAGCATAGGATGAGTTGGCTGTCGCAGGCAGCCAACTCATCCTATGCTTTCATGCAAAGTGAACACTGTAGCCGCAAAGCATCATGAACGCAAATACTTCAATAAGGCCCTGATCGCCAGGATCATCAGAATGAAGAGCAGCACGGCAAATACGATGAAAACAATAAAGTACACGAGGATCAAAATAGAGGGAACAAAATTCACAGGCTCGCCTCCTTACAAGTTTTTCTCCTGTAGTATATCACCAAGCAGGCGCTTGCATAGTATACGAAACGAAAACTGCTTTTACAGAGGACGTGGCGAGAAAGCCCCGGTCATTGATGCCGGGGATGAATCGCCACCCCCGCGTGAGCGTGAGGACCGGAAAAAGCACGTCATCTAGAACTTGCGTTCTTCCCGACACTCTGGTACAATAGACGTGCGAGGATCGATCGCACCTATAAGATCGAAGGAGGAGCGAGCGTGCCACAGACGTGCCAGGGACAACGTAAGAAGAAGGAACGGCAGGAGAAACGGCCTGCCACTCCCACCTTCCTGCTCGAACTGCCCCTGGTCGTCGATGCAGGGCAAGCCGCCCGTCTGCGCGCCCACCTGGAAGCCGCCCGCCAACTCTACAATGCCATCCTCTCCCAAGGCCAGAGGCGCCTGTGTCGCATGCGCGCTGACGCCGCCTGGCAAGAGGCCCGTACCCTTTCTCGCACCCAGAAAGCCGAACGGGCCGCCGCCTTCTCCGCCTTGCGCAAAACCTATGGCTTCACCGAAGCGGCCCTGCATGAAGCCGTCAAAGGCTTGCGCGTGGGCTGGATTGCCGAGCATATCGAGGCGGTCCTCGCGCAAACCCTGGCGACCCGTGCCTATCGCGCCCTCAACCGCGTCTGCCTGGGCAAAGGAAGACGGGTACGTTTCAAAAGCCGAGGACGTGGCTTCGCAAGCCTGGAGAATAAACGCAATGATACCAGTCTGCGCTTTGTGCTGCAGTCACCCGAAGCCGGAAACGCGGGGTTTCTGCTGTGGAAGGGAGACCAGTTGCCCGCCCTCATCGATTGGAAGGACGAGGTGGTCACCCATGGGCTCTCGCATCGCATCAAGTATGCTCGCCTCATCCAGCGTTCCGCCAGTAGTTCCAGGGCGCAGGGGGCAGATGAAGAGGGGTATCGC
>DATAYF010000033.1:0-13869 GCA_036272735.1 Ktedonobacteraceae bacterium | reverse complement strand
CAGCCTGTTGATCATCGTGCTCTTCTTCCAGATCAAGTCGAGAAGATACGTGCCAGGTATATACTGGGGCGTAGTTGTCTTAATTAGCATCGTTGGTACACTGATCACAGATAATCTAACCGATAATTTTGGGGTACCTCTAGAGACAACCACCATCGTCTTCAGCATCGCATTGGCAGCGATCTTCGCAGCATGGTATGCAAGCGAGAAGACACTATCCGTCCACACGATTTACACGATGCGCCGAGAAGCCTTCTACTGGCTAGCCATTCTGTTCACCTTCGCATTAGGCACTGCAGCGGGAGATCTTACGGCAGAGAGCCTAAATCTGGGCTATGCAGTATCAGCGATTATATTTGGTGTTTTGATTGCAACCATAGCCGTCGCTCATCTGCACTTCAAGCTGAACGCGGTCCTGGCCTTCTGGATTGCCTACATTTTGACGCGTCCTCTCGGTGCCTCACTAGGTGACTACTTGTCACAACCTAGCGGCAACGGTGGCCTGGGGCTGGGTACAGTCCTAACAAGCGCACTCTTCCTTAGTACAATCTTAGCCACCGTCATCTACCTTACAATCACGAAAAAAGACACAGTCACAAAAAAAGCGACAATTACGCCTATGGTTGAAACCAGAAATTGGAAGAAAGAGCAAGACGAATGGGCCACTTCCTTCCAGCGAAAGTATTAGCAGATTTTTGGGTGATTTAGCCGACGCCAGCTACGCTGTTTGTGCTTATAGTTCTTCGCACAATATTCGATCTGCAACAATAATAAAATTGTTATGCACCGCCGAGGTACGCCTGGCGCACGAGATCGTTGGTCAACAGGCTTTTGGCGGTATCGCTCAATACCACCTTGCCGGTTTGCAGCACGTAGCCGCGATCAGCCAGGCTCAGCGCCATCGAGGCATTCTGTTCCACCAGAAAGATCGTCACGCCCTCCTGTCGGATGCGCAAGATGGTATCAAAAATGGTCTCGACCAGGATCGGCGAAAGCCCCATCGAAGGCTCGTCCATGCATAACATGCGTGGTTTGGACATCAAGGCGCGTCCCATCGCCAGCATTTGTTGCTCACCACCCGACATCGTCCCAGCCACTTGTTTTAGACGTTCCTTAATTCGCGGAAATATCTGGCACACGTGATCGATGTCTTGCCTGACATCAGCCTGATTTTTGCGTGTAAAGGCCCCCATCTCCAAGTTTTCCAGTACCGTCATACGCGGGAAAATGCGCCGTGCCTCCGGTACCAGAGCCAGGCCTGAAGTGACGATATCGCCGGTTTGCTTGCGTTCAATGGTTTGATTTTCGAACTCAATTGATCCCGAAGCCGGGTGTACCAGGCCAAATATCGTCTTCATGGTCGTCGTTTTTCCCGCCGCGTTCGCCCCCAGCAGGCACACGATCTCGCCACTATTTACCTCTAACGATATATCTTGTAACACATGGCTGGGGCCATAGTAGGTATTAACATTGCTCAGTTTTAACATCCCTGACCTCTCGATGATGGGAGTATATTTTTACGGCGAGAACGGGTAATGCGTTGCAGATACGACACATTACTCGCTCTCGCTGACTTTTTGTGTACGTGATGACCCTTTCCCAAGATACGCTTCGATAACTTTGGAGTTTTGTCGTACCTCTTCGGGAAGCCCTTCAGCAATTTTCTGTCCGTAATCGAGCACCGTAATACGATCCGACATTCCCATAGTCACGGCCAGTTTGTGCTCGATCAGTAAAATCGTCACATCTAATTCATTACGCACACGGCGAATATACTTAACCGCCTCAAGCGTTTCGGCCTCGTTCATGCCTGCGGTCGGCTCATCCAAAAGCAACAGTTTAGGACGCGCCGCCAGGGCACGGGCAATCTCAATGCGCCGCCGATCAGCATAGGAAAGATTGATGACATATTCATCCTGGCGCTCGATCAGCACGGTACCAAAGAAGCTGAGGAGTTCCAGGGATTTTTGTCGTGCTGCCTCTTCTTCCCTGCGCACCGAACGAGGGCGAAAGACCGATCCCAAGAGACCCGCCTTCAACTGTGTGTGATATCCAACCAGCACATTTTCCAGTACCGTCATGTTATTGAACAGGCGAATGTTCTGAAATGTGCGTGTGATGCCGCGAGTTACCACCTCGTCTGGTCTGATGTTGCTGATGGATTGCCCATCAAGCAGCACATCACCAGTGGTAGGCTTGTAGATGCCGGTAATCAGGTTAAATATGGTTGTTTTGCCAGCACCATTGGGTCCAATAATGCTCACAATTTCCCGTGGCTGGACCACGAGATCCACATTTTGCACTGCCGCCAGGCCACCAAAGCGTTTGGTAACAGCACGTAATTCAAGCAAAGCATTGCCGGTGACACCGACAGAGTCGGGCTCTCCGACAGGGCTTACACGATCTACACTCATAATTACTTCACTCCCAACTTGCTGTTACTCAACAGGCACTTCCGACTCAAATTCCGCGCTCCCCGGAATAGCATCTAACGCTCCAACCTCAACCTCTTCAGTCTCCACGTGATGCAATTCACGCCGCCGTCGCATACTGGGAAGCATGCCTTCGGGGCGAAAAATGATGACAGCGACCAGGATGGCACCGAAGATCAGGTTACGGATATTGCCAAAGGTAAAGCCGGGAAAGAACTGCGGCAGAAAGTGCAGGAAGTTGTGGGGATCGGCAGCCAGCGTGTCCAGTTGCGTCAGAATAAACTCCTGAATGGCGTAGACCACAAAAGCGCCAACCATCACACCGGGAATGCTGCCTAGACCACCAATGACCACCATTGCCAGGTAAATGATCGAATCCGTGGTGCTGAAGTTATCAGGCGTCACAGTACCAAGCTTAGCCGCGTGATACATACCAGCGATGCCAGAGAAGAAAGCTCCAGCAGCAAACGCCAGTAGCTTCGTATTGGTCAGGTTAATACCTGACGATGACGCCGCAATTTCATCTTCACGCAAGGCGACCCAGGCGCGGCCAATGCGTGAATCACGTAAACGAACATTCACGAAAATGAGCAGCGCAATCAGGGCCAGGATTAAGTAGTAGTATGGGACGGGCGTGGTCCAATCAACACCAAAGAGCGCAGGCGAGAAAACGCCAACGAGACCATTGGTCCCGTTCGTATACTTATCCAATTCCAGGAAGAAAATTGGCACAATCTCGCCAAAACCTAGCGTCACAATCGCCAGGTAGTCGCCACGCAAGCGCAACGTAGGTGCGCCCAGCAACAAGCCCCACAGCGCGGCAATCAAAGCTGCGACGAGTAACATGGGCCAGAAGAACCAGGGCCAGATGGTTGGGTTAACCACCATGTGCGTCAAAACCTGCCACTGCGGTGATCCGAATAAGCCCCACACGTAGGCACCTATTGCAAAGAAGGCTACGTAACCCATGTCCAACAGGCCCGCGAAACCAACCACAATATTCAAGCCCAGCGCGAGGATGATGTAGTAGCCCGCATCACCATAACCATCCAGGCGTCCAGCGGTGCCAGCGCCAAACAAGATCGGATCGAGAATAGGATAGAGCGCAACCACGAGCACTAATAACGTGATGTAAAAGCGTTGCGCACCCTTACTACGCAGCGGCAGGTCGTTAGGAACGAGATCCTTCGCCTCTTCGGTAGCACGACTCGTCGAGAGGTTTTCAAGCTGACTTTTCCTGCTGATCCGGTTGAATACGCCATTGCGTTTCTGCTTGAGCGCCACATCCGCTACGTTCTTTTCGGGCGTCAAAGCGCGCCTTAACGCCACAAAAGCCCCCACGCGGCCCAGGAAGTAGCCCACCACCGGTAAGAGCAGTGTGCGTACCACCACCCAGGCTAACAGTATAGGTGGGAAGGGGCTACCAAGCGCCATAAAAATGAGATCGGCCGCGAGAAATACCAGCGAGAAAATGGTGGCAAACCAGAAACTACCAGCAATAGCTCGTGCTTTCAACGCCGTTTGTTGCTGTTGATTCAGCACGGCAACATTCGCCAGTGGAACGGACGCAGCAATATTTCTCGCCTTACGAATACGGTTCATGATCAGGAAGTAGAGAGGCCAGATAATCACGCAGGCTGAAAGGCTGAGGATAAGGTTGCCCCACACAATGAACAAGAACAGCGGCACCATTACAAAAATCAGAATATCGATCCACAGTTCCACCAGGCCGCGACGCCCACTGTCGGCCGCTACAAAATACCCGGCTAACGCGATCACGGATGCATAGAAGATCAGCACGAAAACTCCGGCACCCGCAATCGTCGGAAGGCTATAACTATTCGCATTGGGATCGGCGACGCCCAGGATAACCTGGTTGATCATGGCTTCTCCACTCCACACGAAGGTAAAGATAGCCAGGGGTACCAGCAGGGCAACGATCCATTTTATTAAAAGAAAGCGTGTATCGCGCTCACCCAGCGCATCTTTCGGTATCGCAAACACTGACATTTCGCATTCCCTCACATTCAACGTCTGTAGGCGTCTATTACGGAATCAACTATACTTTCTCCGGTGTGTGTTGTCCAAACAATCCAGATGGACGCAATACCAGGATCAGAATAAGAATACCAAAGACGATCGCGCGCGTCCACGCGCTACCACCATGAGGCAAGACGGAGTCAGGAATCAAGTTTGCAATAGATTCTAAAATACCGATGATGAAACCACCGAACATGGCCCCTACCACGTTGCCGATGCCGCCGAGTACAGCCGCGGTAAAGGCGATCAAACCCAATTGAAAGCCGATCTGAAAGTTTGTCGTCCCATACTGCAAACCGTAGATAACGCTAGCAGAGCCCGCCAGCCCGGCACCGATGAAAAAGGTGATCGAAATAATACGATTGACATTCACCCCCATCAGTGCGGCCGCGTCACGATCCTGCGCGACGGCACGCATGGCCCTTCCCATGCGGGTCTGGGTGATAAACCATTGTAAAGCGACCATCAGGATGACGGCCACAACGATGACAAAAATGTTGATGCCACTGATGTTTACGGAGCCAAGAGCAAAGGTATTACTTGGAAAAATCTGCGGGAAAGGCACATAGTTGTTCCCTTTCCACAACTTGCCAATGTCATCGAGCACCAGGGAAACACCAATAGCTGAAATGAGAGGGGCCAGTCGCGGAGCATTGCGGAGGGGACGATAGGCCACAATTTCAATGACTACGCCCAGTGCGCCACAAAGCAAGCTCGTGAGAACCAGGGTAATCGCCAGGACGCCCACCAATGCCAACCCGGTTGGTGGATTATTGCCGTGAACGCCTAGCCAGCCCATAATGGTCAGCGCAAACATGGTGCCCAACATAAAAACGTCACCATGCGCGAAGTTAATCAGCTCAATAATGCCATAGACCATCGTATATCCAAGGGCAATCAATGCGTAAATCGCACCTGTGGAAATACCAACGACTATGAGCTGCAAGAAAAGTGCCATAAACACCTCTTTAGAAAGAGTCCTCAAGCAATCGAAACAAGAAGGGGTAGTCAGGCAGATGCACATACATCCCTGCTGACTCCCCCCTCACAAGTGCACGCGGCAACGTACATGTCGCGTCTACGCTTACTTGCCTACCTTGACGGTACTGAGCACATCCCAACCATCACCGGTACTAACGTTCTTGGAGATGGTGTAAATGGTGATTACCCTATTAGTAGTATCACCATTTTGATCGAATGACTGCTGCCCAGTGAGGCCATGATAACTGATGTGCTGGATCGCATCAATGACTGCCTGGCGGAAGGTCTTCGCCGCACTCGTGTCATTCGCGTTCGTGGGTGGCTTCGCACCATTCTTTATCGCATTCCCTACGGCCTGCATAATAATCATGGCGCAGTCGTAACCACTGGCGCTATAGGCAGAGATATTACTGGCCCCGAATTCTTTGTTGTAGGTGTTGAAGAACGTCTTTGCCGCACTGGTCGAAGCAGCAGCGCCACCAGTGGCGTCAACAGTCGCAACAGAGGCAAACACGGGACCACCATTACCATAACCAATGGTGCGGGCAAGCGAGCTGGTTTTCATGCCGTCGCCACCCATCAATGGGGTATTCTTGAGGCCCGGAACCTGTAGCATCTGCTGACGGAAAGGCGTACCACCGGTCGAGTCATTACCACCAAAGAAGATAGCATCGGGATGAGTCGCGGCAATACCAGTCAGCAGGCCAATATAAGAGGTAGTAGTCGCGGGCTCGCTCTTGTGCCCTAGCACGGTCCCACCCAATTTCTGTACCTCAGCCTGGAATGCATTCGCCAGGCCAACGCCATAGGTTTCGGCATCATCGACGATATAGACTTTATGGTAACCTTTGGTCTTGAAGCCAAAGTCTGCCATCGAGCCACCCTGGAACTGGTCCAACGTCGCGATACGGAAGTAGGTCACTTTGCCGGTTGGACGATAGGTGCTGATCTTGTCGTTGGCACCACCACACTCGGACGCGGGCGTCGTCTGTGTCAAGCAATCGTTTGTGTTTGCCGGACTAATCAAAGCAATCGGCGCTTTATTCGCAAGAGGCATCTCAGCCTGCGCGACACTACTATTAAAAGGACCAATAATGCCAGCTACGGATGGGTCACCAACCATGGTGTTAATATTCTTCTGACCAACAGCAGGGTCGTGCGAGCCGGTTGGGCCAACATCGTCATTGAAGGCTGACGCAAAGGTTACATTGGGAACAAGGTGTTGTGCATTCGCATCCGCAATGGCGATCTGTACACCATTTTGTGCAGGCTTACCAGAACTCTCGTCTTTACCACTTACCGGAAAATCAGTGCCAATCTTGATCGTAATAGGACCGGAGCTGCTGCCTCCATTGCCACCGTTGCCAGTGGCCGATGTTCCTGCGCCACAGGCAGCTAACATCGCAAGCAGTAATGGGACACCCAGGACGCTAGCCCAAATACGGGCCCGACGTTTTTGCATGGCCTACTTAGCCTCCTTCACAAATACCGAATAGAAACAACAATTACATGGCAGAGTTACCAGTAATAACTGTGTGCCGTTTAATGGTCACTACGCTGTTTCCATTAAAAATACTACGCTCGTATTTTTATAAACCTCACCAAGCAACCTGTAATAATTCGTGACCTCGCCCTCAGGCAATGACAGGAGTACGTGTTCTATGACTATAAACACGATGCAAGTGCGATGCTACCGATGCTACCGATGCTACCAATGCTACTACCTTCTTCACTATAGTGAAAAAGACAATAGAAAATGAATTGATAAGATTATACGTAAGGCCACTTAAACTGTCAATACGTATTTCCTGCAATGGCGAGGAAATATCATACTAAGTTGAGAAGATTAATTGAGAAACTCACGATACAGGTGAAGGAAGGCGGTATCCACGCTTGAGCCGGGCATAGGTGCTATCTCTTTCACTTGCATCGTTCTACGACATGTATCTTGTCAACTAATTGGCGTAGTGAACAACAAACATCTAGGGGATAAAGTTCAGTGAGGCATCAAAGAAGGTATCAACACGCGCTTCAAAATCGATGGGATCGACGTCAAATGATTGTGCGTGTCCAGCTCCAGGTACGACCCAGTATTGTTTTGAACCGCCCGCTGCCTGGTATAACTGATACATACCAGCCAGGGGCGTCGTGTGATCTGCATCACCGTTAATAAAAAATAGCGCGGTGTGGTTCGCTAACGTATTCACAACGGCAATCGGACGAGCCTGCGTAATATCGACGCCATAGATTTGTGATGCCAGGGCTTGATCCGCGTCGCGTGTAGCTTCGTTGGGAACATCGCTGAGCACACGCGTCGCATCCTCAGGACAGCTCTCTGCTACCAGGGCATCGATATCGTTGCTGCGAGCCGCCGCCAAAACGGCCGCAGTCGCCCCCATCGACAGTCCAAGCACGCCAACCTTACTGTGCGCCGTATCGTCTCTACTTTTCACATAAGAGATTGCCGCCAGAATATCCTCTGACTCCACCATGCCCAATGTTGACATTACCCCCTGGCTCTTCCCGTAGCTTTGAAAATCGAATAAGAGCACATTGTAACCGTGCTGAAAGAGGAACGCGGCTCGTGAGATCATCGAGACACGGTTGCCAGGCGTGCCATGAGTCAAAATAATCACTGGTGCATCCGGAGAGTTTATGGCAATCCAGCCGGAGAGTAAATAGCCACGCAAATTGTAAAAAGATATGTCCTGTACTGGCAACACGTGCACATCCTGAGCAGCAGGAATAGGCTCCCCGCGGCCCGGTCGTAAACCTGCCGTCAATTGGTATACCTGGGCACGTTCCTGACCATTATAATCATCATTTATCTGGTCTATATATGGATCTTCCGCGCGACTTTCCGTTCGCAGGTTCACCACGGAGGCAAGCCTGCTATCATGGGAGTCTGATCTTTGTAGCAACGCAGCATGAGCGAACGAGGCCGAACCTGAAAAAAACATCGAAATAAATACACTAAAGAATATACTTACTAGTATCAAAAACGGGGAGTTCCATGACTTTCGTCGCATCTCGCTTTCCTCTATTTCATGACAAATTCAAAAATACAGCCTAAAATAAGCTTTGCGAGCAATACTACTTACAAAGCATACAAACCAAGTTTCCGACGAAATCTTCCGAATGCCGCGATGGTCTGAAGGCGCGTCTCATCTAGAGTGCCACTGTTATCGATAACCTCGTCGACCAGCGGCAAACGTGCTTCCACCGACGGCTGAGCGCCCAGACGTGCACGTGCCTCCTGCTCATTCAGACCATTACGAGCTTGCAAACGGACAATTTCCTGTTCCACAGCGCAAACCACCAGCCACTTGCTCTGACAATACGCGCCAGACCCACCTTCTAGCAATTTCACTGCATCGATTACCGCAATCCCACCTGCGCTCACCTGGGACAATTCCTGTTCTATCGCGTCGTGCACCGCCGGGTGCACGATCTGTTCCAGACGCCGCAGAGCATCGGCATCGCTAAACACAATGTCTCCTAACGCCTTGCGATCAACACTACCGTCCGCACACATCACATCGGCACCAAACACCTGTGCAATCTTGTGAGCGAGCGGCTGGCCGGGCTCGTATAAGCGATGCACAACAGCATCCGCGTCGATGTAACGCTCGGCCCCTAATTCCAGCAATATGTTTCCCACCGAAGTTTTACCACAGGCAATATTTCCAGTAATCCCCAGGACGAGGCGCTCTTGCTTGTCTGGTCTACGCATACGTACGTTCTCTCCCCTTGAAAAAGTGTGGTAGGCGGCTTCAACATGCCCGCTTGTAGTATCGCGCGATCAGCACGAGAATGTGGCAACATTCCCTTCTCGTTATCCATATAGGTAAATATCCCATATTTCCTCCCAAAACAGCAAGCCCTTAGCAAAGAAATTTTGCCTATCTTCACAAAACTCCTCCGTATATCTCCCAAAAGTACCTCTCATCACCCGTTTATTACCGTGGACGCGTGCACTTGTCGTACAATAGCCAACGAATCCTTCAGACACACGAGAATTAAAGGAGGTTGGATGAGCAGACGCCTGGGGCTTATCATTGGTGCCAACGACTATCAGGACTCCATGTTTCGGTCGTTACACTTTGCTGAAAACGATGCGCGTGCACTCGCGCAATGGCTCGTGAATACCAGGGGTGGAAAATGGGCACCGGGAAACGTGCAACACGTCCAGGGTTCGCACGCCACAAAGGAGCTGATCGAGTCGCTGATCACCCGTATGTGTGTAAATATCGCAGAACCGGACGATTTCGCGCTGATCTATTTTGCCGGTCACGCCTTTATCGATGAACGCACCGGCGATGGCCTCCTTGCGCTAAGCAATACCAACCATCAAGATAGTACCACGGCTCTGCATCTCCCATCCCTGGCGCAAAGGATATTCTCGCAAAGTCGCGCCGCACATATTCTCTTCATTCTGGATTGCTTTCAGAACAGCCAGACCTGGGACTTACGACGCTCCTCGTCCTATGATTCTAAGCCGTTGATCGGCCCTCAGCTTCTGAATGCACTCCAGAGCAATGCAAACCGTATATTTCTTTGTTCGTGCCGGGGCAGTGCAACAGCCCCTGAGAGTGGTGAGCGACAACTTGGATACTTTGTCCATCAGACGATCCTTGGACTTTGCGGTGCCGCAGGCAATCAAGGAACCAGCGCCATTACGTTGCATCAACTGCATAACTACCTCTTTGAGGCTTTGGGGGAACAGCAACGGCCACAGCTTTTTGGGCGAGATCAACCGCCATTGCTACTGATTGGCGACACCCAACCTGCACCGGGCAATGCGCAATTTTCCGCGACGCCGTCGGTATCCATGCAGACTGGTAGCGGGATGCCCGTGCAATCTCCCGCACGCCCCGCCACCGGAACACCATTTCCGCACACAGAAGACCCCGCCTATACCACGCTGACCGCGCAACCACAACGCGAGACGACTGGGCAGTTAGGACTGCTACAAAATGCAGCCGTGAACCAACACCGCCAGCAACGCTATACTACCATGATCAACCAGGCGCAGCAAATGCTGCTAAACCAGCGCTATCCCGAAGCCTTTACCGCCGTTGAGCAGGCGCTAATACTGATACCAAACGATATTCCCGCGCTCATCCTGAAGGGGCAGATTCTTGGCAATGGTGGACGTAGCCAAGAAGCATTCGCAACGGTGGCACAAATTCTTCAGCTCGATCCCAACAATGCGATGGCATGGAGCATGCGAGCCGTCCTTCTCAGCAATACCAATCAGTATGATCCCGCTCTAGAAGCCATAGAACACGCGATCAACGCCGATTCGAAAAATCTTGAGTTCTACACCATCAAAAACAACATCATGACGCAACTGGCGATGCTCCGCAGCCAGGCTGGAGACCAACAAACGCGCCTGGAAGCGCCACAAGATGCGCCACGTCCACGTGGCTCTATCCTTGTCGCACTGCTCATACGCATCGCCTATCTGGTGCTCGGCAGCGTGGGCGCGGGCCTGCTCTTTTTGCAAAGTCGCATCACGCCCTTTCCAGGACTTGTGTTGATAACCCTTGGTCTGCTCTTCCTCTGCACCAATGCTGCCAGCACTATCAAGCGCTTTGGATTTACATTTATCATTCCAACGTTAATTACGAGCGTGCTGCTAGCAGGCGCGCTGGGTGCTACTTATAAGGTAGGCTATAACAGAGTTATAGCACTCCTCGCGGCTCACCCCACATTTATGATGCCGATGATTGGCCTGCTGGTATGGCTGGCAGCCGCCGCCATCCTCCCCATCATTTTTGCATTCGGTGGGCTCATTAGCAGAGCATTCACACGCAAAGCGTAAGGTTGCCAGGACCGTCTGCGATCAGCCCACCAGTTCCAGCAGGCGTTCCCATTCAGCCATTAATTCTTCAACGTACGTTTTTGCCTGCTCGTACTCTGCCGATAACTGGGTAAGTTGCTCCGCGTCCGCATTGAGTGCAGCCTGACTGAGCGCATTCTCCAACGATTTCACCTGCGCCTCGGCTTTCTCCACGTCCCGCTCAACATCCTCTACTGTGCGCTCCTTGACCCGGCCCTTCTTCTTCCCATTGCTCCCATTGGCTTTCTGGGCTGGCTTCTCCTGGCTGACCACTTTTGTAGCTTTCGTGGCCGGAGTATCAGCCATCCCAGCACGTCTGTGCGTCCGATACTCTGTATAATTCCCCAGGTACGCGTTGAGCACACCGTCCTCAATAGCCCATACCTTGGTCGCCAGGCTATCAATAAAGTAGCGGTCGTGTGAGACGAAGAGCAGCGTGCCCCCGAACTCGCTGAGTATCTCTTCAAGAAATTGGCGTGATTGGAGATCAAGGTGGTTGGTCGGCTCGTCCAATACCAGGAAATTCGAGCCTCGCAGCGTCAATTTCGCCAACGCGACACGGCTCCGCTCACCACCGCTCAGGGCACCAATCGGCTTAAACACATCGTCGCGCGAAAACAGGAAACGCCCCAGAAAATTGCGTGCCCCCTCTTCGCTCAAAGCGCTCACGTCGCGCACTTCGTCCAGAATGGTCCGTTCCATGTTCAATCCAGCATGCGTCTGTGAATAGTAGCCAATACGCACATTGTGGCCGACCTGTATCTGCCCGCTAAGTGGCGCAAGTTCGCCAATCAGCGTGCGCAGCAGGGTGGTCTTGCCTGTGCCGTTGGGGCCGATGAGGCCGACACGGTCACCACGCAACAGCTCCAGGTCCTTAACCTGTACCAACGCCTGGACACTTGCCGCTGATCCATTCTCGCGCCGCGAACCTGCCGCGTAGCCAGCAGTAAGCCTGGGAGTAGAGAGGACAACTACGCCGCTATCGAGCACCGGCGTAAATTCAAAATGCATTTCCGGCAGGTCTTGCGGGCGCTCCACCCGTTCCAGACGATCCAACAATTTCTGGCGGCCGCGTGCTTCACGACTTCGTTGGCCTGCCTTGTACCGCCGAATAAACTCTTCGGTGTGGGCGATATGTGACTGCTGCGCCTCATACTCGCGCTGGCGGCGATCCATACGCTCCTCGCGCAAGTGCAGATATTTTGTGTAGTTGCCAGCATATTCTTCTACCTGCCCAAAAGCCAGTTCGATGGTGCGCGAGGCCACTTTATCCAGAAAATAGCGATCATGGGCCACAACGACCATCGCCCCTTTCCAGGAGAGCAGGTAGGTTTCCAGCCATTCAAGGGTCGCCAGGTCAAGATGGTTGGTCGGCTCGTCGAGGAGCAGCAGGTCGGGCTCCTGCAACAGCAATTTGCCGAGCGATGCACGCGTCTGTTGGCCACCACTTAATTGCGTGGCCGATGCTGCTTTCTGTTCGTCGGTAAAGGCCAGGCCATCCAGCACCTGTTCCACACGATGTTCGTACGTGTAGCCACCGGCGTGCTCATAGCGCGCTTGCAATTCGGCATAGCGTGCGAGGAGTTGCTCATGCTGATCGCCCATATTTTGCGCGTCGGCCGAGGACATTTGTGCTCCCAACTGCTGTAGCTCGCGCTCCCAGGCGCGCAGATCGGCAAAAACGGAGAGCATTTCCTCGCGTAAGCTGTATTCTGGATGGAAGTCGGTCATCTGCGTGAGGTAGCCAACCCGCGTCGTGCGAGCAACGGCCATTGTGCCTTCATCGGCCTCTTCACGCCCGGCCAGGATGTCTAATAAGGTGGATTTTCCCGCGCCATTTGGCCCCACCAACTCGATACGGTCGTGCTCATCTACTTGAAAACTTACCCCGGAGAAAATTCTCTCGGCCCCATACGATTTTCCTAACTCGTGCACACTGACTACTGGCATATTCCTCTTCCCTACAATTGCGACTAAACGATTATTTGCGCATATCTTGCTATCATAAATGTGGCGTCAGAGGATCCCTTGCTTCGAGTTATGGGGATGAATGACGCCGTTTCTTTCGGTCTTTCCTGCTAATTTCCTACGCCGTGCATGATAAAATGTAGAGCATGGACCAGAAACGCGCTTACAAATCCAGATTTTATCCCACAGACGAACAGAAGCAGACGCTTGCTCGTACGTTCGGATGCTGTCGCTTTATCTACAACTGGGCATTGCGCAAGAAAACCGATGCCTACTACAAAGACCTTTCTGCTCTGCTGCTTTTGTTGAAGAAACAGGAAGAGACGGCATGGCTTTCCGAAGTTGCCTCTGTTCCTCTGCAACAAGCGTTGCGCAACCTGGATCGCGCCTTTCCCAACTTCTTTGAGGGGCGGGGCGAGTATCCCACCTTCAAGAAAAAACGCCATCGTCAATCTGCTACCTATGTAGGCACGGCCTTTACATGGCGTGGTAGCGCTCTCACCCTTGCAAAAATGAGTGAACCCCTCGACATTGTGTGGTCCCGTCCCTTGCCCGATGGCGCTCTCCCCACGAGTTGTACCATCACCAAAGATTGTGCTGATC
>DATAYF010000032.1:0-4416 GCA_036272735.1 Ktedonobacteraceae bacterium | reverse complement strand
CATACGATAGTTTATGCGGTCGGATCGGCCTGAGAAGCGGCTTCACGGCGATTCCGATGCGAATTAGTCTAAACGTCAAAGTTATCTATACATTCACAAATCCAAATGCATCTGTTATACTTTTGGTAGGTTCAAGTACCTCGATCCTCAATTGGACTCGTTGGTCGCCTTGGTACTTGAATGTGCGCGCTGCACTTTGCTTCCAATGGTGCATCGCGAACTCTTTTACTTTTTTATACATAAAGGAGTGAACGCATGGAATGCAGAAACGGATTTCGTTACCTGTTGAAAGGGCTACTCGTCGTACTTGCTCTGAGTATGGCAGTCGGCCTCACCTCCCTTTCATCGGTTCCCCCCGCCAGAGCAGCGAGCTCACCTGCCTGGCCGCTCGTCGGTCGGGGCGCGACCGGCGAAAATGTGTTTTCCGTCCAACTGATGCTCCAGGCACGCGGGTATTCGCTGTCAGCCGATGGCATTGACGGTCCACAGACCTCCGGCGCTGTCGCCTCCTTCCAGTCCGCTCACGGCTTGAGTGTTGATGGCGTGGTGGGACCGCAGACGTGGCCGGTCTTGATCGTTACAACGCAACAGGGCAGCACGGGTTCAGCTGTTGTGGCCTTGCAGCGCCAACTGAACGCGCATGGAGCCAACCTCACCGTCGATGGTAATTTCGGCCCCGCTACGGCCACCGCAGTGCGCAACTTTCAAAGCAGTCATGGCCTGGGGGTCGATGGTATTGCTGGACCACAAACATGGAACAGCCTGGTGGGCGTGAGCGCGCCACAACAATATACCTGGCCAGTGGTTGGTCAGGGCGCAGGCGGCGAAAATGTGTTTTCCATCCAACTGATGCTCCAAGGGCATGGGTATTCGCTGTCAGCCGATGGCAGCTACGGCCCACAAACTGCCTCAACCGTCGCCTCCTTCCAGTCCGCTCACGGCTTGAGCGCTGATGGCGTGGTGGGACCGCAGACGTGGCCCGTCCTGGTCATTACAACGCAACAGGGCAGCACGGGATCCGCTGTTGTGGCTTTGCAGCGCCAACTGAACGCGCACGGAGCTAATCTCGCCGTCGATGGCAACTTCGGTCCCGCCACGACCACCGCAGTGCGCAACTTTCAAAGCAGTCATGGCCTGGGGGTCGATGGCATTGCCGGGTTGCAAACGTGGAGTAGCCTGGTCAATACGGCAGGGACGCCACCGCCGCCGCCACCACCGCCGCCACCACCTGGCAAGGTACTCTGGGGCGTTGATACCACAAGCTTTATCACATCGTCGTTCCTCAGCCAGATTTCGCACAACCTTGGTACGCCTCAGTTCATCGGTCGCTATCTGGATGCATCATCCTTCTCACCGATGAACGCGTCCGAAGCCTCGTACATTCATAGTCAGGGTATTCACATCCTGCCGATCCAGTCGGATTTTGGAGGTGATATCGGCTACAATACTGGTGTAGCGCGAGCAAACGACGCCGTTTCTAAAGCGCAGGCTCTGGGTATCCCCAAGGGGGTCATCATTGTCGGCGATATCGAGAACAATTCGCCTGTAGATGCTGGCTATGTTCAAGGCTGGTATAATGCCATTTCCGGCGCGGGCTACACCGTTGGCTACTACGAGAACCCGTACCCAGGCAGCAGCCAGTTCAATAGTGCCTTTTGCGGAGCAGTGAGCAGCAACTCAGCTATCGGCAATTCGCTTCTATATTCTGATGAGCCATCTCGGGGTATCTCTCCAGAATCCAGCGCGCCTGCGTTCGGGCCAGCCGGGCTCCTCTGTAGCGGGCAGGATCGTGGCGGACATACGCTTCTGTGGCAGTATGGCCTGCAAGGAAACAATTCGCTCAACGTAGATACCGACGAGATTCAGTCTTCGGTTCCGATCTGGTAGCAAGATCCGCTTTCTCCTGTTTCTCAGCCGGGCAGCCGACGGTCAGGCCGTCCGCCCAAAGTAAAGGGATGATGTCCTGGCCGCATGGAAAGTGACCAGGCTATCATCCTTGTTTGATACAAAACGAGAAGTGACTGAGACATGGACTTTAACGCTTTTAATTCGAGCATGCTTGCATGGTATGCTTTTGTAGTGTAATCTTTAGCACAGTACATTTTAGTTCTTATCCGAAAACCATATTCTGTAGGAAAAGCGGATAAGTGTAACAGGCGTCTCGGCCTTTTATCTGTTTCTGTCCTCTTATCAATGGTTTGACCTTTGCGATTGAGCCTACAGATGGATCAACAGAAAGTCGTCAACGAAAGCTCCTCTCAGAGGGATGTTTTGATGTCTCCGTTGTGAGAAATCTTCGTATATAGTGATGAGAAGAAAAGAAACAAGGAGGGCGAGCAAGCATGATGCCGCCGAACGCTCTGTCTCATGACCTTCCCCAGGGTCAAGAGGTTCTCCCACCTTTTGAGAGTCTCTATGATCGCTATCATGTACAGGTCTATCGCTATTTGTATGCCCATTTGGGGAATGAACACGATGCTGCCGATGTGATGCAGCAGGTCTTCTTGCAGGTTTGGAAACAAGGACAGACCTATGATCCAAAGCGTGGCACCGTCGCTACCTGGATTTTGAGCATTGCCCATCATCGACTGGTCGATTTCTATCGCATGTCCCAGCCGCCCCTTTCGTGGGAGTCCATGTCTGAAATACCCACAATGGATCAAAACCCAGAAGCACACGTCGTCTCCGAGGAAACCATTGCTCAGGTGAGGAAGATGCTTGAGGCACTTCCTCAGCCAGAGCAAGAACTCCTGGCGCTTCGTTTTGCAGCTCGGCTTTCCAGCGCGGAAATTGCCTCGCTGATTGGAAAAAGTGAAGCTGCCACCAAGAAGCAACTGACCCGGCTTCTTCACCGCCTGCAAGAGCAATATCGCCGGGACGTTTTGGATGAGCTGCTTCCAGACTTGCTGGAGCCGGCCAGGCCCTCGTTTGTAGAGGCACTGCTCCAAGCCCATGCTGTTCCTCTGCCGATCTCATGCTTGCATGACATTCGTGAGGACCTGCTGAAGCTTGTTCGTCCCGTTTCATTTTGAAAGGAAGATATCGATGCAACTGACACGATTTCCCAAGAACGACATCATCTCCCTGGTTGGGGATGCGTCCCGCTACGACCTCGGTGAAAGCGTTGGGCCAGATATTCGACTCGCCGAATTGCTCGATGCATCGGGGCAGGAGAGCCTGGGTGAAATGATGCTCGGCTACGCGACGGCTGCGGGTGATCCTCGGCTCCGCAAGGCAATTGCCGATGCGCATGAAGTGAACGCTGATGATGTCGTTATCACCGCAGGCGGCATGCACGCATTGTTTCTCATTGCCTTTATTCTTTGTGGCCGTGGTGATGAGGCTGTGACAACCGCACCGCTGTTCCCCATGGCACGCAATGCTCTCAACGTTGTCGGCGCGAACGTGCGTATCCTGCCGCTCTCCTTTGAGCAAGGCTATCAACTTGATCCAGCAGATCTCGGTGAGTATCTCTCTCCATCTACCAAACTGGTGAGTCTGGCCTCGCCACAAAATCCTTCAGGGGTCGCCATTCCTTCATCAATGCTCTGCGAAATTCTGACGTTGCTGGAAGAGAGGTGTCCTGACGCCTATCTGCTGGTGGACGAAACCTATCGTGAGGCAGCCTACGGGGATGATCCTCTCGCCAGGAGCGCAGTTCCTCTGAGTCCAAAAGTCATTTCTGTCGCGTCGCTCTCCAAGTGCCATGGCGCACCCGGTTTACGATTGGGATGGGCGATTACGCAAGATCCAGCGCTTCGCGAGCAATTGGTGCTCGGCAAGTTCAATACGGTGGTTTCCTGCTCGCCCGTCTGCGAAGCTCTGGCGCTGAAGGTGTTTGCGCAGCGCGAGCGCATTATTACCGAACGCCGTCAATCTCTGGCGGAAGGTCTTGCGAGAACGGCAGAGTGGGTAGTGGAGAACCAGGAGTTTGTCGAGTGGGTCCAGCCTGATGCAGGGGCAATCTGCTGCGTGCGCTTGAAGCCCGCGGTCTTTCAGGATGGTGCAGTGAGTCGCTTTTATGAAGCTCTGGCAAACGAGGAGGTCAGGGTGTCCAATGGCGCCTGGTTCGGCGATGAGGCGCGCGTCTTTCGCTTAGGCTTCGGTCTTCTTTCGATGCCTGATCTTCACATTGCCCTGAACGTTCTCTCAGCGGTAGTGCAACGAACGGTGCGCACAGACGCCTGAAAGGGAGACCCAACCATGCCATCACGTTCACCCGATCACAACGCAGTGATGCGCCAGGAAGCGATCCATTTCTCTTAATTGTATCGCGACCTGTATCGCTGGGAAAATCGCACATCGTAACACCTGAATCACGCATTCTGCCCTCTCATACGTGAGCATGATCGAGATGAGAAGACAGCGGTGGAACCCAAAAACTGACGAACGCTCTCGATTCGTCAGTTTTTGGGT
>DATAYF010000031.1:0-12285 GCA_036272735.1 Ktedonobacteraceae bacterium | reverse complement strand
CAAAACTCCCTACACGTCCAGATTGGCACGTTTGGAGTGGCTTTCGATAAACCTTCTTCTTGGGGCAACCTCGTCGCCCATCAGCATGTTGAAGATTTTGTCGGCTTCGTGGGCTTCTTCGATGTTTACACGCAGGATGGTGCGCTGTTCGGGATCCATGGTGGTCTCCCACAGGGTTTCGGGGTTCATCTCACCCAGACCTTTGTAACGTCCAACTTCGGGCTCTTTGCCGTTGTGCGAGGCTTTGTATTCCTCGACGATGGCGTCGCGTTCCTCAGGCGTATAGACGAAGCGCGTCTGCTTGCCAATTTTGATGTGGAACAGCGGCGGCTGCGCGATGTAGACGTGTCCATCATCGATCAGGTCTTGCATGTGACGGAAGAAGAAGGTCAGCAACAGCGTGCGAATATGCGAACCGTCAACATCGGCGTCGCACATGATCACGATGCGACCATAGCGCAACTTTGCTTTGTTGTATTGCTCACCAATACCCACGCCCAGCGCGGTGATGATATTCTTAACCTCTTCACTATGCAGCATGCGGTCGAGCTGGGCGCGTTCGACATTCAGGATCTTCCCACGCAGCGGCAGGATGGCCTGGAAGTGGCGGTCACGTCCCTGCTTGGCCGAACCACCAGCCGAATCACCCTCGACCAGGTACAGCTCACAGCGATCAGCACGGCGTTCGCTACAATCGGCCAGCTTGCCCGGTAGCGTCGTATCGAGCACATTCTTACGCTGAATGAGTTCACGAGCCGCACGAGCCGCCTCGCGCGCGCGCGCCGAGGTGAGACACTTGTTGATGATGGCCTTGGCCTCGTTCGGCGTCTCCTCCAGGTAGCGGTTCAGCATCTCGGCCGAGATGGTTTCCACGATGGGACGTACTTCGGCGTTATTGAGTTTGGACTTGGTCTGCGCCTCAAATTGTGGGTTGGGGATCTTCACGCTCACCACCACGACCAGTCCCTGGCGCACATCATCGCCGGTCAGGTTGCTATCCTTCTCTTTAAGCAAATTGTATTTGCGGGCGTAATCGTTGAGCGTGCGGGTGAGCGCGCTGCGGAACCCCGTGATATGCATACCACCATCGATAGTATTGATGCCGTTGGCGAAGGAGAACTCGGTGGCTGTCCAGCTATCGTTGTATTGCAGAGCAATTTCGACCTTAATATCATCCAGTTCTTTGGTGATGCTGATCGGTCGTGCCTGGACGACCGTGCGATTTTTGTTTAGGTAGCGCGCGAACGAGACCAGGCCCCCCTCGAAGTAGAAGGTCGCCTCGCGGTCGCTGCGCTCATCAACGAGGGTGATCGTCATGCCCTTGTTGAGATAAGCCATTTCGCGGAAACGCTGCGCCAAAACGTCAAAATTGAAGTCGCGGGTCTCCATGACGCTCAGATCGGGGAGAAATGACGTGGTAGTGCCCGTGCCCTCGGCCGGTCCCACAGTCATCAGTGGCGTGACGGGGAAGCCACGCTCGTAGCGCTGGCGGTACAGCATGCCATCGCGCCGCACCTCGACCTGGCACCACTCCGAGAGCGCGTTTACCACCGAGACGCCGACCCCGTGCAGGCCGCTACTGATCTTATAACCGCCACCACCAAATTTACCACCGGCGTGCAGCACGGTCATGACCACTTCGAGCGTGGAGAGGCCAGGACGCTGGTGATGCTCTTCGACTGGAATGCCACGTCCATTGTCTTCGCTGGTGACGGAACCATCGGCATGAATAACCATTTTGATGGTATCGGCATGCCCGGCCATCACTTCATCGATGCTATTGTCGATAACCTCGGTTATGAGCTGGTGTAGACCACGCTGATCAGTTGCGCCAATGTACATACCAGGGCGTACGCGGACTGCTTCCAGGCCCTCAAGGATTTGTATATCCTGCCCGCCGTATGCTGCCTCGGTCAGTTCGGTGATCGTGCCATCGGCGGTTCTCGCCAGCAGGGGTTCTTGACTGCTATCTATATCGGTGCCATAATGATCTGGAAGTTGCTCTGCCATTATTGAATCTCTCGTCTTCGCCATAGGGCCTGTACAATCCTTTTGTTCTGTAGCCACAACACGTACGGCATAGCTCTGCCATACCTACTTCAATGCGACGGGTAATCGCCGCTGTTTACCCATCTCCACTACTACTCTTCTTTTTGCGTAAGTTAAAAGCGCAGATAGGGATTGCGACTCATCGTGTCCCTGTGGTCAGAAGGCCAGGTGAGTCTTGAATGCTGGTGGAAAGTTTGTTTACAAATGATACATATTCGCACAGAGAAAATGTGGCAGTGCGCGCCACATTTCACTGTACTATTATACCATATTTTGGCGGATAAGCGAAACCGATAGGATGAACGGACAACCGAAAGGGGACAGCATAAAAATGTGCGGGAAATTCCCGCACACCTTAATAGCGATTGCCAGCCATAGGTTTGTTCATGGCGACATTTGGGTTGGGCATGGGTGGCATTGATTGCATGCCGCCGGGCATATTGGGCATGGGTGCGCCGGTGAGATTGGTTGTGCAGTAGGGGCAGAAGGTCCAGCGTAGTTCTAGCAGGCGTTCACACTTGGGGCACGAACGTTTGAGTTTGTGACCACACGATGGGCAGACCTGGAAGTCGCCCTCAATACGCGCGTGGCAATTGGTGCAGGTCTGGCGCTCGGTCATTTCCGCCAGCAGGGATTCCTCTTCAAGTTGGCGCTCGTACACTTCCGCCAGGGTTTGGCGAGGGCGCAGAATCATGTAGATGAACACGCCGCCAATGGGGAAGACGAATGCCAGGACGGTTGCGAGTACTTGCGAGAGAAAATCTTGCGTTCTTGAACGGATATCGCGATAGGTCCATATTACGAGGCTGACCCAAAAAATAACGAAAAATGCGATAACGCACCCGACGACGGGTCCTATATAACCCTGTATCGCGTTCAGGGGGTTGGATGATCCAGCACTTGTGGTGGTGGTGGGATCCGTGGCAAAAAGACTCAGGATAGTCATATTCACAGGACGAAAGCCCCTTTCGGCATAGAAAGTGAAATGATACGATCAGTTTCTAGACGCAATTTATCACCTTATAAAAAGCTTCAATGTGAGAGTAACAAACAGTGCACTGTAATTTATAACGATTTTTTGCCCCAAAACGTTACCATTCTAGAAAATTGGGCTATGAATTTATGCTGTGCTTGCAAAGTAGGCACGTGTTTGTTGCCAGTGTGCCATAAATACACTGGCAGTGCAACATTTTGGCCCGTACGCGGGTTCGTTTTGGCCCACAAGTCCTAGAAGATAGCTAACGCCATGTGCAAGCTTTGTACACCGCCTTTATTACTCCTCGTTGCGTTCGAAAGGCCTCTGATGTGGCATTACCTCCTACTGTCTATGATAGGGATAGACATTCTGTAATTAAGAATGCTTTACACTCTTCTCCATCAGTATACGGCACTAAAAAAACGCCGATGAACAGGACTTTTTTCTCATGCAGAGCCGGACACACTAGTGATATTATATCTTATAGCTAATAGCATAGCATTGTGTCGATATGTGTGTATCGGTCGTTTATGGTAGCGACCTCCTTTGCGGGGGTCGTATCCAACCATCAGGGGGATTATGAAATATCGTTATCCTATCGTGGGAAGAGTGGCGCTACAACAGAGCTGGTTGCCTGGCGTGAAGGAGGTTGCTCATGGCGAGCGGTAATTACGCGAAGAAACCCGCACCACAACCAGCTTCAGATGTGCAATCCAAAATTCCCGCACGCGCAACGCGTCGGCTCCCTGATCCTGTGGATGTAGAGGAGATCGATGACGAGGTGGAAACCGTTGCGCCACGCAGAAAGCGCACGAACACACTGCCATCTGCCCCTGCTTCCACCGATACTATCCACACCGAACCTATACTCACCAGGACAAAAACCAAAACCACGAACGCTGTTCAGCAACCGTACGGAAGTAGGCCGCTGGCAACGTTTGGGCGCACAACGGTGGTTGACACTCCTCGGCCTACCACGCTTCAGCAACATGGACGCTGGTTAAAGCCTGCCGTCATTGCTATGCTGATGGCTGTGCTCTTCTCTGCCATCCTGGTCTCAGCGGCACTAATACAGCGACCGGGGGGACCACAACTGATCAATTATTTTGGCGGCCAGGTCTATAGCGTACAGGTTGGTGGCAACCTGGCGAACACCTGGCAACCGAGTAAACCGCTTCCGCCAAAAGTCAATATTCCCGCGCATCCAGGTCCCTACTCCGTTTTGGGGAAGCCAACGCTTTCGGTCGCCTTTATCAATCAAGTGCTGGGGAGCTACGGATCACCGGCGGCGGGCAAGGGGCAGGCCCTCTACGATCTCGGTGTGAAGTACCAGATCGATCCGGCCTTTGCGCTGGCCTTTTTCTTTCATGAAAGCGGCTTCGGCACGGCTGGTGAGGCTCGCAAAACGCTCTCTCTGGGGAACTTGCGTTGTATCCCGAATGCGGCTTGTGTTGATCGAAATCCTGATGGTACCGGTGGGTATGCCTCTTTCCCCACCTGGGAAGCAGGCTTCGAGGCCTGGTACAAGCTCATTCGCAATTTATATGTTGCGCAATTGGGGCTGGTCACGGTTGATCAAATTATTCCTACCTACGCGCCGACCGCCGATCATAATAACGAGGCCGCCTATATCGGGTCACTCAAACACGAGCTTGATGTCTGGCATGCCGGTATACTCAAGCCGTGATCAGTCCTTGCTCGATGGCTTTGTGCAATGCCTCGGTGCGACCGGAGACGTTGAGCTTCTGGTAAATATTGGCGAGATGAAAATTGACGGTCCGCTCGCTCACAAAGAGCCGAGCGGCTATTTCTTTATTGCGTAGCCCGTTTGCCAGCAGGCGCAGGACCTCGAACTCGCGAGCAGTGAGGGTCGTGTAATGATTCCCACCATCGCGCCCAACACGTGCAAGTAGCCTGCTTGCTAGCTGCGATTGAACCAGCATTTCGCCACGCGCCACGCTGTGGATGGCAGCCACCAACTCTTCTGGGGCGATATCTTTGAGCACATAGCCGTCCGCGCCCGCCCTGAGCGTTGTATACAGGTATTCTTCGCGATCTTGCGTGGAGAGCAGCAGGACCTTGGTATCCTGGTTGAGCTGCTTGATCTGTTTGAGCGCCTCTATGCTTTGCCCGTTAGGTAGTTGCGTATCCATCAAAACCACCTGCGGTCCCAATTCTAGCGCTTCGCTGACCGCCTGTACACCATCCGCTGCCTCGCCGATGACGTGTATGCTCGCGTAGGTCTCCAGGAGACGATGGAGTCCGGCGCGTGTGACCGTCAAGCTGTCAACGATCAACACGCTGATGCGCTTGGTGTTCTCTGGTGGTGCGATGTTTGCAGGTGTGGACACGGGAAGCTGCTCGCCCGATAGCTGGCGCTCGTGTGGTTGATAGGGTAAACGGGCCAGGATGCGGGTGCCGCGCTCGGCGAGTGGCTCAATAACGAGCGTGCCACCAAAGGCGGCTAAGCGAATGCGCAGGTCGTCCATGATGGTATGGTTGCTCTGCTGGCCGTTAAGCCGCTCGTCGGGCACGAATGGTGGGGCCGGTCTGCTAGGGGCATCTGGCTCTGTTGTCTGCTCGTTTGTTGGGAGGGTACCATCGTCGTCGAGGCTCATTTGCACGTCGTCGGGGCCATAGTTGAGCGTGAGTCGTATCCTGTGGACACCGCTGCGTTGCTGTAGCTGGTAGAGGGCTTCGCGCCCGATAAGGTAGAGGATATATTCGGGCAAGTGGGGCAGCGCGTGTTTACTGGTATGGTCTTGCTCATCGACGCCAGAAAGCGCGATGCGACTGGAAAGGTTCAGCGTTTCCGCCGTGCTCTCCACAAGCTGTGTGAGCGCCTCGGCGAGTGTGCTGTGCTCTAACTCTTCGGCTGGCTCGTTCGTGTAGATGGAACGGGCGAGCGCGAGCGCGGCGCGGCTGGTCTGTTCCAGGGCATACAGATCTGCTTGCAGGGCCGCTGTGGTCTCCTGCATGTTGATCTGGGCCTGCACCGCATTCACTTGAATGAGCAGGGAACTCAGGATGTCTAACAGGCGTTGTTGTGGCGGTGTATTCATGAATGTGCTGTTTCACTCTGCTGTACAGTATAAACTAATTTTTATTCGATCTAGGTTACAAGCGGCTTTATCGCTTATATAGGTGCCTAAACCGATAGTATCTTTATGATGTTATCGTATCACTTTTTGTCCTTGTCCGGCTCCTCGTTTTACTTGTAGGCTCCTCTTCATTCGTGGCTTTAGTTTTAGTGTCCGTATGTTGCGTAAGTTGCACAACTTCACGTTCTTGAGTAAAAGCGCATATGCGTATTTGGAAAGCGTTTTTTAACTGGTGCTATCAAGAGGATTTGCTAGACGTTAATCCTGTGAGTCGCTTAAAATCGCCTAAAGCTTCAAAGCGAATTACGCCTTCTTTCACGGATGAGTATGTCGAGAAAATGCTTGCAACGTGTGATTTCTCGATGCCTAAAGGTTTTCGGGATTATATTATCTTGCTGCTATTGCTTGATACGGGGGTACGCCTGTCTGAAATAGCCACGCTGACGATTGATAATATTCAGGAAGGGTATATAAAAGTCTTTGGGAAGGGGCGACGAGAGCGTGAAATAGGGCTACATCCAGAGATGTCTAAAATGCTCTGGATGTATATTCATAAGTATCGGAAGCCGCATGATCCAGAGGAACGGGCGCTTTTTATTGGGCGGCGAGGTGGCATGAGCAGGTTTGGTATTGAGGCGATTGTAAAGCGCATTCAAAAAAAGGCTGGCTTGGAACATGTGAAGGTGACGCCTCATGTGTTTCGGCATACCCATTCCAAAGTGTATATGGAAAATGAAGGTGATTTATTGAAGGTTTCAAGAGAATTAGGGCATTCTAGTATTCAGATTACAAAAATATACTTGGAAGACTTTGGAAGCATTGAAGCTCGCAAGGACCATAATACTTTTACTCCGCTTTCCTCTCTTCATCTGAAGAAACAAGCAAAAAGGAAGAGAAGAGAGGAGGGAAAGTAAAGTGTAAATCCCAACATTAAACTGGTCGCTTTTACCATAATTATCCTGGTGGGCAAGCTATCTCAAACATACTCACCAGGATAATTGTTGGATTTTCGCCAGAATAATGATTCTCCGTCATCTTCCGTGCAATGAGAGCAACTCTTGAGAGGTGTGATTTTACTCTGGTGTAGGCAGCATATCCTGGCAGTGTTCCACGCTCTCAGGCCGATCGAGAGCAATCAGACAACATGATGCTGTGAAGCATATTGTGGATCTCCCGCAGGCTCGCTGATGCGAAATGTGATATACTAAAGAACAAAACAAATTTCTTCGAGCAAGACAGTTTCCTGATTTCATTCGAGCCTATGACCATTCTTCCAGATCTTTCTGACCTTGTCATTGAGCAGGTCAGCATCACCAATGAGGTGACGGTCACCATACACGCAGCTTCTCCGACGGCTCTGTGCCCCTGTTGTGGAACGGTTTCCAAGCGGGTGCAGAGCCGTTACACGCGTACGTTACGTGATCTTCCAGCCAGTGGACGCCGCGTGCATCTGATCATGCGTGTACGTCGCTTCTTCTGCCAAGAGAGCACGTGTGTCCGTAAGATCTTTGCTGAACGTTTTCCTTCCCTGACATTACCTCGGGTCAAATTCACCTTACGATTGCAAGAGGCCCTACGAGAGCTCGGCTTTGCTTCGGGAGGCGAGGCAGGAGCCCGCCTGGGAAGACATCTGAGTATCGCTAGCAGCCCTGACACCATTTTGCGCCTGGTCAAGGGAGCTGAGCTCCCTGCTTGCTCCTCTCCACGCGTGGTTGGGATTGATGATTGGTCATGGAAACGCCGACTGCGCTATGGAACGTTGATCTGCGACCTCGAAAGCAGAAGACCCATCGATGTATTACCTGATCGGGAAGTCGAAACGGTCTCAGCATGGTTTCAGAAGCATCGCACGATAGAGATCGTGAGCCGAGACCGCTCCTCCGAATACGCAGCCGCCATCAAGAAAGGTGCTCATCAGGCCCTTCAAGTCGCTGATCTTTGGCATCTCGGAAAGAATTTAGCAGACAGTATCTCGACGCTGTTAGCACGTTGTCGGGCCGAAATACGACGTGCTTTGCAAGTCCAGGCCATACCAGGACAGGAGCGAGAAGAGACTGAACCCGTGCCGGAAGAAGAGAGGCGTCCTGCTCGCTCTCGCAGTGTCGAGGTAGCACAAGAGGGGCGGCGCACGCAAAAACTGGATCGCTACACGCAAGTCGTTGAACTGCATCACCAGGGAGTTAAAGCAGCGGACATAGCCTCTCGTGTTGGGATAGGAGAGCGAACGGTTCACCGATGGTTGCGTAACGGCTCCTTTCCCGAGGTCAGACGGCGGCGCAGACGACCTAGCCTGATTGATCCGTATGAGCGCTACGTGCTTGACTGGTGGCAAGAGGGAAACCGGAATGGCTCACAGCTCTATCGAGAACTGACCTCTCGGGGCTACAAGGGTTCACCTAAAGCGATGGACAACTAGTCTTTCTACCCTGCGGACCCCTCAAGCGCACTCGTCCACGTCGATCCCATTGAAACCGCCCGAGCGAAAGAGCATCCCCTCGTCACCAGCACCGTTGGAAAATTTTTCTGCACAGCGAGCCACCTGGTTGTTTGTGTGTCAGCCAGAGAAGCTAGACGAGAGGCAGAAGCGCGAACTGGCGCTCATCAGGCAGGCCAGTCCACGTGCAGAGACCGCTTACGGCTTGGCACAAGCGTTCATGCAAATGATCTGGGAGCATAGGGGAGAGCCGTTGGACACCTGGCTTAGCGAAGTAGAAGCGAGCCGCTTGCCCGAGCTGGAGTCGTTTGCCAAGGGGATCCAACGCGACAAAACGGCGGTGTTCGCAGGATTAACATTGCCTTGGAGTAACGGACCTCTGGAGGGGCATGTGAATCGGCTCAAGCTCATTAAAAGGAGCATGTATGGTCGCGCCAAGCTCCCTTTGCTGCGAGCACGTGTGCTTCATGTGGAAGAGAAGGAGCCTTCTCGCGCAACTATCCCGCTGCAGAGTGATGTGACCCCTCTCACGCGGAGGGCAGGTGCCCAAACAGAGAAAGCCGATTGTGGGACGTCGAAACCACATGATGAAAGAAGGAAGCAAGGAGGACGATGAGGATGTCATTTGATATCAATGAAGCCGTCTTTGATGAGCAAGGCACGTATCTGGAAGAGCCAGCCTTGCGCTATGAACAAGCCTTGATGGATCAGTTTGCCGCCTCGCCAGAAGGGCAAGCGATCAAAGAGACGGAAACCGAACTGGGGTGGGCACGGGCGATGATCCATTATGCCATCAACTATCCTGGCGTGACCCCTGCGACGATGACCGCAAACGACCTGGAGGAAGTGATCTATGATCTCTTCCCGCGCAAAGTCATTACCGAACGAGGGGATGGAGCGGAGATCATCCAGGAATTACGGGCATTTTGGCATTTTCTCCAGCGTGAGTACCAGCTGCCCCAAGCCAGTCAGATACTGGCACGCTTGACGCCTCAGGCCGCTCGACGTCTGGAGCGGGCGTTGCAAGTGCCAGCCAACTTTGGCATGGCCAAGTCCTTTGTCTTGATGGGAAAGCAGGCGGGCTTTGATATGGAATCGCCGGAAGGCATGCACGCCTGGGTCGAAGCCTACAATGCCACTGTGGCACCGACGATGGCCGCTGCCCCTGGGTATGGGGGACTTCCGGCCAAAAAGAAGTCGCGTACTGTGTCCAAAGGCACGATGAACGCACCGCGTCGCAAGAAGAAGCACACACCACCCCAATGAGAGAAGAAGTCCATGAAAAGGCACGCCCCCGCTTGGGCCCATGGACCGGCCTCCTGCACCAGGATGCTGAGGCCTCTGTGCTTGCAGATCGTTCCTTTTGACGCCCGGAGCCTGCTTTCTCGATCATTACCGTAGCAGCGAGCCTGCGGGAGAACCATCTTTTGGCAGCGATTCGGCATTGTGTAGCATATCCTGGCAGTGCGTCGAGAAAATGCTGTCTTCCTGTTTTTTCGCTCACTTTTCCTCGATTTCCTTGCCACAATATGCTGCACAGTGCCAATATATGGTTCTTCCGCAGGCTCGCTGCTACGGCAATAATCGAGGAAGCAGGCTCCGAAGTCAAAGGAATGATCCTTCTAGCTCAGACACCCTGGCGTCATCATGCAGGAGACTGGCCGATGGGACCAAGCCGGAGCGTGCCTTTTCATGGACCTCTGCTCTCATTGGGGTGGTGTGCGCTTCTTCTTGCGACGCTGTACGTTTACCATGCCTTTAGGCACAGCACGCGACTTCTTTTTGGGCGGAGGCCCCGCATGTCG
Organism: Ktedonobacteraceae bacterium; assembly: GCA_036272735.1. GTDB lineage: Bacteria > Chloroflexota > Ktedonobacteria > Ktedonobacterales > Ktedonobacteraceae > DATAYF01. The sequence goes on along the minus strand of DATAYF010000031.1, from coordinate 1,920 downwards.
AGAGGTAGCAGCCATCGTCGGTGCCACGGTGGCATTGTAGGCTAAAACTGCTTCTGCTTCCTTCCCACGCACTGTCCAGCGTCTACCTGCCGGGTTGCCAGATGCGTGTGACGCTTGCACCCGTCTCAAAGAGCTGGAGACAAAACACGTCGGGGGTGGTCATGCTCTCCCACGTAGAGAAGCCAATGGTCTCATCGAAATGCTTGAGAAGGAGAGTCGACAAATTGCCATGAGAGATGATGGCTGTGGCACCCGTCGGCCTCTGGTGCAGGATATCTTGCACGGCGGCACTGGCCCGCTGCATGGCTTCTCGGCTTGATTCCCCACCAGGAAAGCGCAGATCAAGATGCTCGAACGTCTGACGCAGGTTCTCACGCCAGTTGGGAAGATCACTACCGCTGAGGATACGTTCTTGCAGACGAGGGTCTGTCTCGATCTCCAAACGCAAGCGGTGAGCCAGCGGCTTTATGGATTGGACCGCTCGCACAAATGGGCTGGAAACGATGCGTTCGATACGTGCATCGCCCAGGAAATCAGCCAGCTTCTCGGCTTGTTTTTCGCCGTCTGCGGTCAGAATCGCATCTGAGTCCTGACCGGTGGTCTGGCAATGCCTGATGAGGTAGAGCTTTGTATTCATAGCATGAGCTATTGTACCATCTCAACGAGAAATGTCAAAAGCTCAGTTCAGAGCAGGTTGGAAGCACGCTGAGGCTTCCCTTGTTCAAAGCCTCCTCAAGCCCGATCACAAGGCCATTTCTTTCGATTACTCAATCTCGTTGCGCAACTCGTGGGCAAGGCGTAATGTCGGAGCCGGTCTGGGCGATGCCGATCACCGGCTTGCCCGATTGCAGTTCCTCCAGGCTGAAGCCATTGGCCAACAGGCGATCCAGGTGGAATGCGACCATGTCGATCTTGTTGGGATTGTTAAACCAGCCCTGGGAGCGCAGGCGCCCCGGTTTCGCATTAGTGATCTTCTTAGACATGAACTTCTCCTTTCCTTGTGGTAGGAAATGCAAATCAAGCCTGTCGAGGAGGACGCTCATTGGCAAGAGCCACCTTCGTTCCCCACTTCAGGAGTTGAGGACTACAATCATCATGCGCAATCTGGCACTCGATGAGGACGGGTCCCCCCCGATGAGTGCGCGCTGTTTTGATCGCATCGGCCAGTTCTTTTCCCGTGGTTGCTGTCACGCCCAGTCCCTGTCCGTCTTCTGCATTGAAAGCCGAGATCAGACCGGCGTAATCCCAATTTTTAATGTAGTTGTAGGGGCCATCATGAATTTCGGATTCGATGACATACCCACGATTGTTGACGAGAAAAATGAGAGTGTTCTGGCCATACCGAATCATGTTCGCCACTTCCTGAGCAGTCAGTTGGAAGGAGCCATCGCCGATGATAGAGACCAACCGTCGATCAGGTTCCAGTCCCATGGCATAGCCAAAGGTGGCCGGAACAGCCCAGCCAATCGATCCCCATTGCATCTCAATTTCAAAGCGAGCGCCATCGGGCAGATGCAGAAACATCCCATTGAACCAGGCGTCCCCCGTTTCGACCAGCAGCGTTGTCTTCTCATCGAGATCGTTCTGGATCTGGCGGCACAGCTCAACGCGTGTCAGCGGGGCACTTGCATCAGCCTCACGAGCCTCTGCCTCCGCAAGCGTTTTCCGTTCGCGTTGATATTGGATCAGTGTTTTGTCATTTTTGCGCACCTGTTTGGCCAGCGCTGAGAGAAAATCGGCTAAGGGAACGTCCGTATACTCTGCCTGGGGAAAATGCACATGCCGGGGATCAGCTTTGATCATCCGCTCACGAGGTGGCAAGGCAGTCCAGCCGACGGTCGTATAATCCGTAAACAGCGGTCCAGCAGCCAGGATCATATCGGCCCAATCAACGATGGGTTCACAGCCTGGACTACTGAC
>DATAYF010000030.1:0-9250 GCA_036272735.1 Ktedonobacteraceae bacterium | reverse complement strand
GCTGCTGTTTCCGTCGCATGGCTGTACAAGCCAACTCACAGCAATGTGAGTTTAGAACATATTGCACTAGTGGTCAGTCCGATTAGGTTTTAATGGATGTGGTATGCTGAGGGGAAATCAGGAGACAAAAACGAATGAGACAGCCCATCACCCTCACGGACCAGGAGCGCCAGTCCTTGGAGATGTTTGTCCATCGAGGGAAAATCAATGCCCGAACCTTGACTCGCGCAAGGGTGTTACTCAAAGTAGCGGAGGGATGGAAAGATCAGGAGATAGTCGCAGCTTTTGACATCTGTCAGGCCACGGTGACAAACGTGTGCAAGCGCTACGCTGAAGGCGGACTGGAAACGGTGTTGTACGATAAGGTGCAACAGCATCGGCGACAGGCCCTCACTGGGCAGCAGGCGGCTCACTTGATCGCGATCGCTTGTAGCCCGATCCCCGATGGGCATGACCACTGGACGGTGCGGCTGCTGGCTGACAAAGCCGTCGAGTTGGGCTTTGTCAACAGTATTTCTCCGAATACCATCCACCAGTTACTGAAAAAAACGAACTCAAGCCGTGGCAGCATGAACACTGGTGCTTGCCTCCAGTAGGAGGCGAGTTTGTCGCAGCCATGGAGGATGTGCTCGATCTCTATGAGGAGCCGTACGACCCGCAGTGCCCAACGGTCTGCCTGGATGAAAAACCGGTGGTGCTGCATGCTGATGTCTACTCACCAGTTCCTGTTGAGCCAGGCAAGCCCGAACGGGTGGATTACGAGTACGAACGCAAAGGCACGCGCAACCTGTTCGTAATGGTCGAGCCGCTCGCTGGGTGGCGGCATATCGAGGTGACCACGCAACGGACCATGCAGGACTACGCCAAAGTCGTGCGCTGGCTGGTCGATGAGGTCTATCCGCAGGCAGAGTACATTCGTCTGGTCCAGGACAATCTCAATACCCATACCTCCGCTGCTTTGTATGAGACGTTTCCGCCGAGTGAAGCGCGTCGCATTCTGCAACACATCGAATTCCATTACACGCCCAAGCACGGGAGCTGGTTGAATATGGCGGAAATCGAAATCGCGATTCTGCAGCGCAATGTCTTGTCACGGCGTCTGGAAGATGAGGAGACGTTGCGCCGCAGAGTGCTGGCGGTCGAAACGGAGCGCAACGCGCAACGACGTGGCATTTGCTGGCAATTCACCTCACGTGATGCGCGCTGCAAGCTTGAACGACTTTATCCGGTAAAAGAATGCGCATCGAACTGATCGAGCCCCGTTCTGTTGTCTCCTGGATCCTGTTCCTGGGGAGATGGAGACGACTCTCTAGCGGTTGAGAGAAGCGAAGCCGTGCATGCCTAAGGCCAGCGAGATCTCACCCCCATGCAACAGATCATGTTCGAGAACATGCCAGATCACCCACTGACGCGAGTACCAGGGTTCATCACCTCGGTAGGGCTCTCCTGGCAACCAATCCTGGAATTTTTTGTCTAAGTCGGCAGGCGTCCAATGGGAGAGCGCATCTTGGATCATCTGCCAGCTTGCCTCCAGCCCCTTCACGATTTCGGCACTTGTGCGCATTGGCTGATCATTTCCATCCCATGTGGCCAGGGGAGCGAGGTCTGGCCTTCCTTCTCCCAGCACCAGATGAAACCAGACCGTGCGTCTGGCAACGATATGAGTCGCAAGCATGCCAATGGACCAATGATGCGGGGCCGCGCGCAGAGCTAACTGCTCTGGCGCAAGCGGGGCAAGGACTTCGATCAATTGTTGCTGATAACCGTCCCACCCTTGATAGAATCTGGCAACGGTCTGTTGCTCAGTCATAACCCTTCTCCTTTTCTCCAGTTTCCTCTCAATCTACCACGCAAAGCGGTTAAAAACGGTCCTCATTGGGAAAGGAGCCAGGAACACCCATTCCTCTCATTCATCACATGACGTTGCTATGCCGATGTCGTCTTGAGGCGAGGGTGAGAAGGGAGTGCACGCTACTAAAAGCTAAGCGGACTGACCACTAGCCACATGTTTCAGAAACGGTATCTATATTGATGGTCTAGCAGACCATCAATATAGATACTTAGATTAGAGCCGGTAATCTGGTCCACTAATGAGAGTGGGGTTCTGACCACCCAATGAGGTAGGACCAAGCAGCGCGCCAGATTGCTGGTTGCGCAATTTGAATGCTCCTACAGAGGCCAACAATTTATCTGCTAGCAGTCTAACCGTCTGCATGCGCTCAGCAACGGCGGCAGTACCGGTGCTATTGCGTTGCGTCACTTCGGATACTGTATGGATGACCTGCGCAACCGCGAGCGCCGACTGTAATTGTTGGTGGCTCATTTGCGTCACATTGTTGATTTCACGCGCCTGTTGTTCAATTTCATTATAAATCGCTTTAAATGCTGTTCCAGTATCTTGAATCAATTGTCGACCGTTGTTGGTCTCTTGCTCGGTTTCTTGCATCGATTGTGCAACCGCGAGTATACCAGCGCTCACGTTGTTCACAATATGTTCAATATTGGTGGTTTGCGCCTGCGTCTGCTCTGATAAACGACGAATACCGAGGGCAACCGCACCAAAACCACTCCCATTATCACCAGCCATCGCCGCCTGGATCGAGGCGTCGAGCGCGAGACGGTTCGTCTGCATCACGATCCTGGCAATGACGTTGACCACCTCTTTGATTTCCTGTGAATATTGTTCGAGGGTCTGTACCTGGTGCGAGGTCTCTTGCACGTTGACATCGATGCGCTCCATGCCCTGAGTGGTTTTTTCCACTGTCCAACGTCCCTGATTGGCAACTCCTTGCGCTCGTTTCGCCAAGGCCTGCAAATTTTTAGCGTATTCCGACACCTGGCGACTTGCAGCGGCCATCTTTTCGGTTTCGTTGGTGGCCTGTTCGATATGGCCAAATTGCTGCTGGGCACTATCCACAAGTTGTGCCATTTGTTGCGAAGTTACCGTCGTTGCCTTGCCAACTTCTTGTGCCAGGCTTTTCACGTTAATGATCAGGCTGCTGAGTTGCTCGACCATAAAGTTAAAGGTATCGGCAATCACCCCCAGGGCATCCTGGGTCACCTCGGCCTGAATGCGCAAGTCACCTTCGCCAACGCCACTTACTTCATCGACGAGCCGCTCAATGCTTGCCTGTAGCGCATAATGCTGTCCCTGCGTCTCTTGCAATAAACGCACAATACGATCAAGCATGTTGTTAATAGAAACCGCCACAATCGCCAACTCGTCCCGACCGGAGACGGCGGCTCGTGCCTGCGTTTCACCTCTGCCGATGCGCTGCGTCAGCGAGACAAGACGGTTTAGCGGCTGCGTAATGGTAATGTGGCTCACGTAGCCCAGGGCAATCACACAGGCGGTAGAGATCAATATAGCGATGCCAGTAAGTATATAGATGGACGAGAGCTGATTGGCTCCCATACCATGTGCGCTAAGCTCTTGAATGCTTTGACTACTGACGATTAAGATCGTAATATCTGGAATAATGGCCGCGATGGTGAATGCCAGCAGCAAGCGCCTATAAATTGGAAATTTGGAGAAGGCCTGTACCATAAATCTCTACTCCCGTGTGAATTACCCGACCGATTAAACAACCACCATGATCACAAAGACGACGAAAATAAGACCCAACCAGAGCGCCGTCTGTAACCCATAGTTACTGTTAGCCATTGGCGGCAGTTGCTCCGGTGAAGGCAACAATGCGCGACCTTGTAATGCAAACTGATCAGGCGAGGGAGCCAGCGACGCAAACGTTGATTGCATCTCGTTGGCAATAGATGTATTTATTGTTGGCGTGGAGCCTGCTTGATAACGCGGCCCTGGGACACTGACCGGATTCGCTTGATAGCTTTGCGTCGGGGCATCCAGCAAATTGGCAGGATAATGTGATGCTGAGAGATTGCCCGAATTGGCTTGATAACGCGGCGCCGAGAAATTGATCGAATTAGTCTGTTCCTGTTGTGATGGCGATGGCGCAACCAGCGGGGGGAGACCCTGCAACAATGTTTGTTGCACCATAGCAGGCTGCTCGTTTCCCGCGACCAGGCGTTGTAAATCGCGCTCCAGTTCGTCGGCTGATTGGTAACGTCGATTAGCCGAGGGGTGCAATCCTTTGACCAGTAGGGCCTCGAACGCAGGCGAAAGGTTCGCGTTGCGCTGTCGAGGCGGCCAAACTCCTTGTTCGCGTGTCGCGTCTGGTGTGGGCATGTACCCCGTCACCATGTGGTAGGCTGTGGCGAGCAAAGAGTAGAGATCACTACGCGGGCTGATATCCCCTGCAAGGAACTCGGGAGCAGCGTACGGCACGCTGGCCGGGTCTGTGTCGCTCACAAACTGCCCGGCCTGGCTGGCAATCATCAGTGAGAAATGTGTCAGTTCGACAGAGCCGGCGGCTGTCAAATAAACATGTTCGGGGCGGATCAGACCATGTGTGAACGATTTTGCGGCGAAGTTTTTGAGCTGCTCGACCAGTTGCAGGCAGATACCGATCATCTCTTGCTCGCCCAGCAAGGTTCTTTCACGTTGGCGTGCAGCCAGCAGCGTTTCGCCTGGTGGGTCCATCCGAAAAACGAAAAAATTGCGTTGATATTCTCTAAATACATCGATCAACCCCACATTCATCTGCACCAGAGCGCGCATTGCAGTGCGTAACGATGTTTGTAGGACCTGCGAAGACCCGGCAGAAAAGACCATTTCGCTGACGCGTACCGAAGTTTTTTTACCGTCTGGATCTTGTAACGCTGTCCACCACGTTTCGTACGATCCTTCACCCCACTGCTGCACTTCTTCACGTAGGGAAAGTTGATAGTGGTTGCTAAATAATCTTGTGCCAGAAGCAAGCGGCTCAACGCCAGAAATACGCGCACCGCTTGCTTCTGGTTGAGGACGCTCAGGACGCTCAGGACGCTCTTGCACGGGCCCCGTAGTACGAGACTGGCGTGCAGGTTGAGATAGAGGTGCAGGTTCCAGTTGTTGCTGGCGAGAAAACGATGGTGCCAGATTGCCGGAAACAAGCTGTGGTGAGTGAATTTTTGCATGATTAGAAAAATCCATACCACAAAACATACAGTAAGCACTGTTCTGTTCCACCTCACGTTGACAACGTGGGCAGCGCATAAATCCCCCTGATCTGCTGTATCGGGACTTATCGTGCATTGCAAATTTCAGCTAAAGTGGTGGGAGTGCAGAAAACACTGTCCTTTGCCGAATTTATTTATCATCTTTTTGCAACACAAGATTTCTATTTATCTGGACTATATTTTTTTATGAAGCACTTGTCAAGCCCTTCGCCAATTATTCTTATCAATACAAACGTTTTTTACGTATCCGGCGCATCCATCGTACCCGTTATATTTCTCGAATAACGTAGTATTTTTCTTTAAGTCGAAATGCGCTGGAATATTCTGCTTACTAATATTTTTGTGGGTTTCTAAATTTAAAACCCTCGGCGCCCAGAGTAGCCTTTTTTTGCTATACACGTGTAACCGCATACACATTCGTGTATGCTTAACTTGCTTGCTCTCACATGGTAAGAATGAGCAAGGAAGCTACACAGGAACATTAGGTTGAGGGGCAGATATTGCTTCCGCGAACGATATGGCAATCTTTGTTGTTCATCGAGGAAATATTTCATGAAAACATGGCGCAATATAGCACTTCCTTCCGAAGATTATGTACGGAAGGCGTTACCACAAGTGCTCAGTAATACCGATATGACATGGTCATTTTTGATGATCATGTTCTTTATCTCCAACCCGATTGGCACCATCTCGGCCGGAGCAGTATCGCTCCTCTACTGGGTGGTTGGCGCGGTTGTCTTTTTCCTGCCCACGGTAGTAGCGGTCAGCCAACTCAGCGTGATGTTTCCGCATGAAGGTTCAACCTACACCTGGACGCACAAGGCGCTAGGTGGGTTTTGGAGCTTTTTCGCATCGGTGCTGTTCTGGGTACCGGGTATTCTCGCGACCGTTGGTGCACTAAGTATTGCCCTGACCTTTATCCAGGCCCTGCATGCTAACTGGCTGACGCTACCCTGGCAGCAAGGGCTGGCCTTGATTGTCATGATCATCGTAGCTGGTATTATTGCTCTACAGCCCGCGCGTACGATCATGAATTTAGTCAAAATAACCGCACCATTGACCTACGGAGTGGTTGCATTGCTAGGTATTGGGGCCGTCATCTGGCTGCTGACCGGGCATCACAGCATGACAAGCTTTAACACTTCGCAAGACTGGGCGGTTAATGTGAGCAACCTGCCTCTCTTCGGGGCGGTGATCCTCGCGTATCTTGGCGCAGATGTGCCTATCGTTATGGCCGGTGAAACGAAATCGGGCTTTCACAACCCGCGAACCCTGTTCTGGGGTAGCATAGGTGTGATCGCGGCCTATATGATTTTGACCATTGCGCTGATGGTGGTAGAGGGTCCGCAAACGGCTACGCTGGGAAGTTTCGCGGTGATCGACATCATTACCAAAATGTTCGGCCCCATCGTCGGAGACGTTGCCATCGTCTGTGTGCTGGCATTCTTCCCCATTTTTGTTGCGCTAATGAGTACAATTTTCGCACGCCTGCTAATGACCGCAAGTATTGATCGACGACTACCGATTTCACTGAGCAAACTGAATAAATATCGCGTTCCTTCCAGAGCGGTCATTTTTCAGACGGTCATTTCCGTAATATTTGCCCTGTTGCTGTTCCTCTTTCCCTATGTCATACCCATTGCAAATCCGCAAAACCTGGGGGCCGAAATCCAGGCGTTGAGTCTATCAACCCTGACCTTATTGTGGGCCATTTCCAGCGGCTTCTTATTCATTGATCTCTTTATCATATATCGACGTGATCCCGCCTGGTTTCATCAGCATCGCATTTTTTCTATGCCGGTACTCTGGTTCTGTATGATCGTGGCTCCGATTGCTTCCGTAGTGGCATTCCTGGTGACCCTGTTCTTCAGCCAGGTACCGACGTTAATTTCTAACCAGCAGTGGTTACTTTACGTGCTCTTACTCACGGCTGCCAGCCTGGTGATATCCTTCATTGCTAGCGTATTCGCCACCAGCGATGCGGCCTGGCAGGACCAGACCTACGCCGCTGAGAACAGTATGCAGTAATGTACGTTGCGAATCCGCCCTGTGCTCCTACGAAAGGAGTGTCAGGGCTGTATTCATAAATTTTTTCAGAATGGTGGGAAGAGTACCGTGCTATGCAACTCTTTCCATCATGTATTTTCTTTGTTGACCTTCTGGCGAAGAAAAGGAGTCATTATGTCTCTTGAGACGGAAGTTTCCGTCGTATCCCCGGAACAAAATTCGTTGCGACACGGCTCGATTGGCTTGCCCGGTGTACTTTTCCAATCGATCACTACCATGGCACCAGCATCGGCCGTCGCTTTTAGCCTGAGTCCAGCGCTGCCTGCCACCGGAATTACGCTGCCACTGGCGGCCCTCATCGCGCTTGTCGTGTGTGCGTTGATCGCGCTCAACATCGGTGCGCTCGCGAAGTATCTACCTTCGGCTGGCGGATATTTTACCTACGTAAGTAATGCGCTGGGCGTGCAGGCAGGTTGGATGACCGGCTGGTCGTTTAATCTGGCGTACCTGCTGATCGTGCCATTCCAACTTCTGGTATTGGGACCTACTGCTGAATCTTTTGTCGTGCAATACTTCCATCTTTCCCTGGGATGGTACACATGGGTCGTGATCTTCACCATTGCCGTCTTCGCGTTGACCTACTTTGGGATTAAAATTTCTGCCGACGCCGGTGTGATCATGGGAGCCATTGAGGTTGGCCTGTTTACGGTGCTCTCGATCTGGCTCATTGCCACTGCTGGCAACAGCAATACGGCTGGTGCGTTCAATCCCGCGCATAGCGCCATGCCTGGTCTGGGTGGACTACAAGGCGTGTTCGTGGGCATGATCTTCGTCTTCGTGTCATTTGCTGGTTTTGAATCGTCAGCGGCGCTTGCTGAAGAATCGCGTAATCCACGTCAGATTGTGCCAAGGGCGGTATTCCTGGCGGCCATTTGTATCGGCATTTTCTATGTGCTTTGTAGCTATGCTGCCGTCGTTGGTTGGGGACCCGCCCATATTGCTACGTACGCGAATGACGCCAACCCCTGGGGCACGATGGCTCAGCGCGTATGGGGACCTTTCCAGTTTCTGGTAATCCTGGTAATCCTCAATAGCGCCCTGGCCAATGCCAATGCTGGTGTGAACGCTGCCAGTCGCGTAATCTACGCGATGGCACGTATCAAAACGCTGCCCACCATCTTCGCGCGTGTCAACCGCTGGAATACACCAGACGTTGCCATCTTCTTAACGATGATTGTCGCCCTGGTCTGCGCGCTTGTACCCGGCTTCCTCTACACGCCAAGTACAGCATTTGCATTGTTGGGAACGATCCTTATCCTGCCGATCCTGCTGGTCTACATCCTGACGTGCATTTCGGTACCAGTATTCTACTTGAAGCAGCACAGAGATGAGTTCAACGTATTGCGTCACATCATTGTACCGGTTCTGCCGCTGATTGTCTTGCTCGCCGTGGTGTATTACCAGTTTTCTCCGATACCAGCAGCCCCATTGGGCTATGCTGGTCCGGTTGTGTTGGCCTGGCTGATTATCGGCGCTATCATCGTTGCCCTGCTGCAAGCACGAGCGCCCGAACAACTCGCGCAGGCTAGCAAAGTGTATGTGGAAGGTGGAGAGGAAGACTATTCCTATATTCCCTCTTCTGATACATCTATTCCCTCTTCTGATACATCCACGAGCACAGCAGCAGAGGAGGAGCCAGCCCCGCCAGAAGCAGAAGAGAAGGCAGCAGCCTTAGCTGTTGCCGAAAAGCTGTCAGCTCTAGAAGCTGAGGAGAAGCCACCTTCAGAGATGGCGGCAACTCTAGAGGCTGAGAAGACACTATCTGAGGAGAAAGTGGCAACTCTAGAGGCACAACTGAAGCAAGCATTAGAGCAGATAAGTGAAGTTAGGGAGCAATTGCAGGCGGCCCAAACGCGAATCGAAGCGTTGGAAAAGCTGAAAACGCCGACGCCAAGCATGGTAGAAGAAAACGGGAAAGTGCCGCAAGCTGACCAGCCGAAGGAGCCGCGCCAAAGGCGTGGTACCAATCGTGGCCAGTCCCGTCAAAAATCTACACCAGCAGCATCAAGCCAAGAGCTCCCCACAGAAGAAGCGTAATCAATGAGGTTGTTGATGCTTTCAACTGGCTGATTTTTACATTTCTGGCTTTGTTATAAAGAGTAGGGGGGTA
>DATAYF010000029.1:0-6398 GCA_036272735.1 Ktedonobacteraceae bacterium | reverse complement strand
CGGATGAGCCAGCAGACCTTTCCAGACGAAGTGCGTCTTGGAGAGCCACGGTGCGCTGAAAGGTGCCCGCCGGGTTCGGGAAGGGGCCGTTGGAAACGGACTGACGTGAGTCAGCACCGCGCTGGCGGCCTACTTCATGCCAGCGTCCGTCTGCAGCCCCTCAGCCCACCAGTCTCGCGCGAACCAACACCAGAGCCACGCTTCCTCCTGAGACGAGGAAGGGTGGAAGCGTGGAAGGACCACGCAGAATCCCCCATGCTCAAGCCCGGGAGCGTCTTCAGTGATTCTTGCGTGGCAAGATCACATATTGGTAGAGCAGGGCCGCGATGATTGCCCCAACGATTGGGCCAATCCAGTAGACAAGATCGTTGGTCCAGAAACCACCTGCGAGCGCGGGCCCGAAGGTGCGCGCGGGATTCAGAGACGCGCCGCTGATTGATCCGCCCACAAGGATGCTGACCATCAACGTCAGGCCGATGCCAAAGCCGCCAATTTTGGGCGCGCGCTCGTCAACAGCGGTTCCAAAGACCGCCAGGACCAGGAAGAAGGTCAGCAGCGCCTCAACGAAGACGCCCAGGCCGAAAGATACGCCGGTTCCAAGCATTGGCGTGCCGAGTTGCGCCACTTCCCAGACCGATGGTGGGAAAATGACGCGCAGCGCCAGGCCGGAGAGCGTCGCACCAACCAGTTGCGCGATAATATAGAGCAAGGCCAGGGCAGGTTTGATACGGTTTGTTACTGCCAGGCCGATAGTCACAGCCGGATTGAAATGTGCTCCCGAAGTCGCGCCGAAAATGCAGATCATGATCGCAAGTCCCAGGCCGTGCGCGAGCGCAATGCCTAACGTACCCAGCGCTCCATGCGTCATTTGATTCGCCACAATCGATCCCGCGCCGATGAAAATGAAGCCAAACGTTCCAACGAGTTCCGCGATCACAGGTCGTATATACGCGACGCTTATCTCTTGTGTCTCGGAAGCCGCTTGATCCCCTCGAATCGTTTCATCTCTTGTAATACTGCGATCCATTTCTTTTTCTCCTGTATGCTCTCTTCTCTAAAGCGATGAGTCTGCTGTGATAAGCTAGCTCATCGTCGTATTTTCCGAAAATCACCCTATGGGAAGGTCCCTCTACGCTCCGTGGAAACAGCGGCAAGAGAAACAAGAATTGGTTTCCCTGGCTCGTTTAGTGCGTATCGTAGCGCATGAGAACCGCTGGAGGGATTGTGCGCGAAAGCATCTTTGTCGCTTCTTTCACCAGCGAGCAGAAAGACTTTACTGGACAATTCATCAGGACAGAAGTACGCTCATCCCGCTGTTTGCACGGAGCGTAGAGGGATCTCAGCTGGCATCCCGTATCATAAGGACACCAGCTTTGTATGCGTTATCTCAACGTTCCCTCACCACTTATCCATGCTTGACGCGACTACCTGATGCTCACCACAAGGCCGAGACCTTTGGCAACGCGGTGACCCAGGTCGGGATCAACCTGCGACCAGTAGGTGGTGATCACACGTTCCTGCAGAGCACGGTCAACACCCTGACTCATGTGGGCGACAATATTGGTGACCAGATGCTCTTTCTCCGTCTCGCTCAGCACGTTACGGTAGAGGTTGCCTGGCTGGATAAAGTCGTTGTCCTCAGAATGCAGTGTGTATGCAGTTCGCACAACCTCACCACTGATCATCACTCCCTCAGGCTCGCCATAGCGCTGAGTATCGGCCTGGGGACCATTGAAAGTGTTCGGAGAATAGTGAGGCTGGTCCCCATTGTGACGGTAGCTCATCGCGCCGTCTTTATTGTAGGTATTTACTTCGCTCCGTGGCTGGTTGACCGGCAACTGATTGTAGTTGGTGCCGATGCGATAGCGGTGAGCATCCGGATAGCTGAATATGCGACCTTGCAACATCTTATCCGGGCTGGCAGCAATACCAGGGACCATGTTGGCCGGAGATAAAGCCAGTTGCTCAATATCATTGAACATGTTCGCCGGGTTGCGGTCAAGGACCATGCGACCAATCGTCATCAACGGATAGTCGCTGTGCGGCCAGACCTTGGTCAGATCGAATGGATTGAAGCGATAGGTGGCGGCATCCTCATAGGGCATGATCTGTATCTTCAACTGCCAGGATGGATATTCCTTCCGATCGATTGCCTCAATCAGATCGCGGCGATGAAAGTTAGGATCCTGACCGCTGATCGCACCTGCCTCTGCATTGGTGAAGTTCTCCACGCCCTGATCACTGATGATGTGGTATTTCACCCAGCACTTCTCGCCTTGGGCATTGATCCACATGTAGGTGTGGCTACCATACCCATTCATGTGACGTAAGGTGCGGGGAGTACCACGATCAGTCATCAGGTAGGTCACCTGGTGAGCAGACTCAGGGCATAACGTCCAGAAATCCCACTGCGCAGTGTGGCTCGGCAGACCCGTGCTAGGGACACGCTTCTGCGAGTGGATGAAATCCGGGAACTTAATGGTATCGCGGATGAAGAAGATCGGAGTATTGTTACCGACCAGATCGTAGTTCCCCTCTTCAGTGTAGAGCTTGACAGCAAAGCCACGTGGATCGCGCACCGTGTCAGCAGAACCCAGTTCACCGGCAACTGTCGAGAAACGAACAACGAGAGGAGTGCGCTTACCGACACCATTGAGGAAGGCGGCTTTGGTCCACTGAGACACATCAGCAGTTACCTCAAAAGAGCAAAAGGCACCTGTACCTCTAGCATGCACTACACGCTCAGGAACACGCTCGCGGTTGAACTGCGCTAACTTCTGAACCAGGTATTGGTCTTGCAGCAGCAGGGGTCCATTGGGGCCTACAGAAAGCGAATGGTCATCGCTCGCAGCAGGATTGCCCGCATCATTTGTTGTGACTGCTGGTTTCTTGTTGACTTGATCGCTCATTTCGTCCTCCGGTAGTTTTTGTTCCTACCAAATGTGAAAGTGATTGCAGCAACGTTCGTGTTGGATACCTACAACTCACTTCACCATTGCTCTGTTGTTGACATGCTTTAGCCAATGCATAATCGCATCTAGATATAAATATGACACACAATTAAATTTTTGTCAATACTATTTGTCGATATTAAATTTTTGAAAATTATATTTGTTATTATTTAATTGCACGCAATTAGATTGACAAAAATATAGCCAGATGCTATGATACGTGTCAGGAAGATGTACCGTCCTGTTGCCGGTTGAAGAGATGGGCATTGCACTGCATAGTGATCCCGCGGGAGGTCCCAGGATTCAGAAGCCTTTCGCCACCTGCAGGATGGGGAAGCGTTGCAGACACCTGCCAGCCATGAAGTGACCCCATGGTCATGAATAGTATCCTGATGCGCAAAGAACCTGAAGGCAAACAGGCCGTTCTCGGTAGTTCAGGTGCTCCCTTGACGCTCGCGTGTTCTACGAGTAAAGGGAAGCCATCGCGTGACTATCAGTATGCCAAAGCCGTGATGGATAGCCAACCTGAACTATGGCATGCGCTCATGGAGACGCGTAGCACGGTCATTTCTGGCTACCTGGTAGCGAAGGCGCGGGCAGGTGTGAACGTGCTACAACGCTTCGAGAGTTGGGGCGGTTCGATTCGCCCGAGCACCTATCGTACCTGTGTCTTGCCGTATACCTTACGGATTTTTGAGGCAGTGAAACAAACCGGCGCACCGGCTATCCAGTTTGGTACCGGCACAGGCGCACTGCCGCATGTGATGATCCAGGCCGGTGGTGACGTCATGAGCGTTGACTGGCGTCTGGACCTGGATACAGCCTGGAAACAGATGGGTTATGGGTTTTGAACGTGGTATCCAAGGGAACCTGGACCCGGCCTTGTGGTTGCCTTCCTGGCCTGTCATTTCAGAAGAAGCGATGTGCGCTGGATTGTGACGTGCGGCTCATCGTCCTGGTCATATCTTTATTCTCGGACATGCTCTGCCGAGGACGTCTCATCCTGATCTCTTGCGTCGTTTCATTGATGCGGTACATGAACAGACACAACGCGAAAGTTCTCAGAGGTGATGGTGTGACCTACTGGTGCGCAACGCCAGCAACGCCAGCAGAGCATCACATCAAAGCAAATGATGAGGACAGGAGATTTTGTGAGACAAAGTGAGAGGAAAGTGAGAGGAAACCGATGGCAGAAAAACATGTCGGCGTCGTGCTGATGACCTACGGTTCACCGGCCACGCTTGATGATATTCCTGTTTACATTCAACATGTCTATGGTGGGCGCGAACCTTCCGCCGAGGTTATCGCCGAGTTTCGCCGCCGCTATGCCTTGATTGGTGGTTCGCCGTTGCTCAAGATGACGCGTGCGCAGGCCGCAGCCTTGGAAGAAGAGCTGAACCGTGAGAGCAGCGATGGGACCACCCATCATGTCGTTGCCGGAATGCACTTTGCTCCTCCATTTATCGCCGATGTCGTCCCAGACGCGGCGAATGGCGCTCAGGAACTGGTTGGTATCATCATGTCCCCCCAGTACTCGCTGATCATCATGAGTGGCTATGTACGCGCATTGCGTGCGTCCGTTGACCATTTGCAGGGTGCTGGCTTACAGCTCAAGATAGCCCAGGACTGGCATATGCAGCCCTCTTTCTTAGAAGCGCTGGCGCAGCGTATACGCGAAGCATTAGACCGCTTCCCCGTAGACATCCGAGCACACGTGCCGGTCTTGTTGACCGCGCATAGCATGCCCAAACGCGTTATCGAAAATGAGCCAAACTACATATATGACCTCAAAGAGACGGCGGCAACGGTTGCGAAGCGGCTTGGATTAGCCGATGATCGCTGGATGTTCTGCTATCAGAGCGCGGGCCATACCCCGGAGGAGTGGCTCAAACCCGACTTCGCCGATGTCATGCCAGCGTTGAAGGCAAAGGGTGAGACCCATGTGCTGATTGCTCCTGTGCAGTTCCTGGCCGACCACCTGGAAATTCTCTACGATATCGAGATCGGCGCACGCGAACAAGCAGAAGAGCATGGTATCCAGTTTGCGCGTATTGAGTCACTGAACACCTCGCCATTGTTCATTCAGGCCTTGGCAGGTGTTGTCAACGATACGCGCGCAATGCCTGAGGAAGGAATAGCGTCGTGTGCTGGAGGGTTGGCGTGAGGGCTTGTCCCCATGCCAACCCTCCAGCACACAGGGTGGTGCGATGTTCCCCAGAGTCCCGACCTTACACACTTTTGGTGATATGCATTTCAATTTTGTGAGCTTGAGAAATGAGAGCGGCTAGGCAGATACGCTCATCCTTCACCAAAAGTGTGTAAGATCGCATTCGGCTCTCCGCCACTGTGGGTGATCGTGGTATTGTAGAGCGATAACCACCTACCAAGAACGTCCTTCTGGAGGGGGCAAAGGTTTTCAAACATGCTGTCGATGAGTTTAAATCACCTCCAGTGACGGAGAGCCATAATTCGCCGATGCGCTTGTAAAGCAGATTCCTGACCAGGAGGGCCAGTTTCGGGGGACATTTTCACTTCCCCCTGTGCTGCTACGCAGCATACGAAGCAGCGGAGTCAGTGTATTTTTAGGCGTCTCTATTGCTCCTGCATTTCACAATTTCGTTGGAGGGTTTTCCATGACACAGCTATCACAAGATGATATTCTCAAGCTTGACAGCCAGCTATGCTTTGCTCTGTATGCAGCAACACGGGCCATGACAAATGCCTACCGTGACCTTTTACCAGCGCTGGGATTGACGTATCCTCAATACTTGGTCATGCTTGTCCTTTGGGAACATGGGACAAGTACCGTGAAAGATCTTGGGCAGATGCTCTCTTTAGATTCAGGCACACTCTCTCCCTTGCTCAAGCGTCTTGAGACCGCAGGATTGGTGGAACGCATCCGGAGCAATGTCGATGAGCGATCCGTAGAAGTTCATCTCACTGAGGCGGGTCTCTCACTCAAAAATCAGGCGTCTCCGATTGCTACCGAGTTCGTCTGTCGTACCGCATTAGATTCTGAAACCTTTACGCATTTGCGTGAACAACTTCATCAACTGACCGCGGCACTTTCAGCAACAGGTGAGCAGCACCGCTAGAACCGCATGGGCCTCCCGGCCTCCCACACCTCAGGCCCTCGCGCGAGCCTGAATGGCAATCTTGCCTTGAGGGACGCTCATTTTGAGGCAAGAAACGAGATCATTTCGTGCTCGCTTCCAGCGAAGATTGCCATTCAGCTGCGCGCGAGCCAGACCGCAGATCCTGTCTCAGCGCGTGTTTTGGCATTACGCAGCTTTCGCATTAGGTAGTGGGCTGTGTTGCAAAAAGAAAGCTGATCTGTTATGGTTGGTGAAAAAGAAGAAAAAAGAGTGCCAATCATGACCGAGCAGGATCCGTTCAAATGGCGTCATTTCCAGGCCGAGATCATTGTCCTGTGCGTGCGCTGGTACT
>DATAYF010000028.1:0-5652 GCA_036272735.1 Ktedonobacteraceae bacterium | reverse complement strand
ATGCGGGGGGTTCTCACGACACACTCCCCGCTTCCAGGCGATTGCGCCTCCACCGAAGCGGTGGCACCATCACTGGCTCTAGAGAAGGATCGTTTTGACTTTCGTGCCGACGAGCTCCGGCCCGAGGAACACCCAGGCTTCGGGGCAGAGCCTGCCCCTCTTTCGCTCGTTGAAGAACCTGCTCATGTGCGGCAATCAGACGGGCTTCCCCACCTTGCCAGGCAATGACGTACTGGCCACATGAGGGCGGATGAGGATGATCTGGATCAGCCACATCGAGATACGCGGCCAAAAAGGCCGAATACAGATCCCGCTGAATGGGACCCATCCCGCAGGAGCACGCGTGAAAGCGCTGCGACAGCGGCTTCTTCACGAATACCCCGCAGCCATGGCAAAACTGGCTCAGACGCGTGGGACGTGTGGGAACTTCGATCAGGGTGCCGCCCGTACTTGCAACGGTGCGTCTCAGATGAGCTACAAACATCCCTGGAGCTCGTTCGCTCACACTTCGTCCGAACTGCTTCTGCCATGCTCGATAGGAGATCTTTTCGAGGATGATCGTGTCCCCCATCGCGGCTATCTCATGGGCCAGTTTGCCATGCAGACTCTTGCGATGGGCGGCGCGCTTGCGGCAGGCGGTGGCGTATGTGCGCCGGGTGCGCTCATAGCCCCGGCTGTTTTTCCAGCATCGCGGCTTCTTCTTGCTTCCCTTCTTCACCCGCCCCTGCTCATCATAGTTGTATGGGTTCGCTGCCCGGCGCTGTCGATCCAGTTTCCTCTGCAGCCGGCGGATGGCTTTGCCATGCTCCGCTTTCGGCGCGAGATCCGCGCAAAATTCGTCCAGGCGAGCCTCACCCTCCTGGGCCAGAACCGCATAGGTCGAGGGACCCAGGTCGGCGCCTACCCGGCCCTTCCCTCCCTGATGCCTGGGTTTGTGGAGCGGAACTCCCTCGACGACCAGTTGCACCCAGTAGCAAAGACTATCGCCATCTGCCCCGCTGGCATAGGGACTGCTCACCTTCTTCTGGAGCAGACGCACGTATTTGACCCGGCAGCAAGCCGCATGGGCGACGACAGGATCGTTCCAGTCGATGCGGACCCGAAGCTGGAGTTCCTGCCAGAAGACGACCCCTCCACAACGATGTCCGCCCCGCTTCCGCTCTTCCTGCAACTGGCGGTTGTGTGCTCGCCGGGCGCGCTTTGCGGTCCCCCGGCCTGCAGGGATCGCCGGGGGGAGGGCAGGGGGCGAAGGCGCTTGGATGGGGAGATCGATGAAAACGAAGCGCAGCCCGGTATCGTTGCACTTGTTTTCGACGGAGCCCAGACCGCGCCCACAGCTCCGAAAACGGACCCGCCTGGCCTGCCCGAGGGCGACCTGGTTGAGGGCGCGATAGGCCCGGGTGGCCAGGACCTGGGCGATCACCGCTTCCACCTGCTCAGCCAGGTGGCCCACCCGCAGCGCTTTCGCTGCCGCCTGCAACGCATAGTCGCTGAACCGATGCTTTTCCCGCAGCGCGCGATACGCCTGACCTCGCGCCTCTTTGTGAGAGGAGGGGATGGCACGAGCTGCCTGCCAGTCGGGGTCCGCACGCATGCGGCGCAGACGCCTCTGTCCTTCTGAAAGGATGGCGTTGTAGAGGTGACGCGCAGCCTCGAAGTGGGCGGAAAGCAGGCGGGCCTGGGGCTCGTCCACCTCGATGGGCAGCTCGACCTGAAACGTCGCGGTGGCTTTCGGACGCGTCTTCTTCTCTTTCTGCTGTTGTCGTTGAGGTGTCTTTTTCATCGTACAAATATTCTACCATTGGTCGAGCGGGATGACCATCCCTGGAGGGGGAGAGTTTCCCATTTTCCCCACTCCCACAAGGAACGCCGCTTTCATCCCCATGGCTCAAGCACAGGGGCTTTCAGCGGCGGCGTTCGGTAACATATCGGCTTCCCTGGCGGGGGACCGTTTGACACGACTGGCTGCTTTTCTCAGCAACGCATTTCTGTTACAATGGCGGCAACGCTAAAGAAAAGGGAGGTGGAGACTATGCGACCTGCTGATCGTCCGATGCGTGAGCATATTCTCGCTGCGGCAGTCCAACTCTTCGCCGAGTATGGGTATCATGCTGCCCCCCTACGCGATATCGCTCGCATAGCAGGCATACAGGCGGCAAGCATCTATCACCACTATCCCAATAAGCAGTCGTTGCTGGTAGAGATTATGGAAACCTATATGCAACGACTTAACCAGGGCTTGGAGCACATTTTACACGAGTACGACGATCCAGTTCAGCGCCTGCGTGAAGCGATTACCAACCATATCCGACTGCATACCAACTACAAAAACGAGTTCTTCATCATCGACACCGAAATTCGCGCGCTTGAAGGTGAGCAGCGCACCTATATTCTCGCGCTGCGTGGTGCCTACGAGGCAAGTTTCCAGACGCTACTCAGGGATGGCATGGAACGTGGCGTTTTTAAGACGAGCGATGTCAAAGTGACCTCCTACGCGGTGATTACCATGTGCACAGAAGTTGCCACCTGGTTTAAAGTAGGCGGCAGACTTACTGTACAAGAGGTTATCACTATTTATACACAGCTTATTACGCAGGGTCTGCTGAAGGATTAAGCAACGCGTGCGCAAACGTGGGAGGGATCAACGCGTATTTTACCCCTTGTTTCTGGAGTAACTGCTGCATAACTTCTAGTGCGGATGAGAGAGGGACGCGGGCCGTCACCAGGTCCTCTATCTCGATATGTCCGCCAGTAATGTAATCAAGGGATTGGGCAAAATGAGCTGGAGTAAAATGAAAGACGCCCCTGGTGGTAATTTCGCTGTAGTGCAGTGCTTGCGTCTCTAGCGTCACCTGCGTACCTGAAGGACAGCCGCCAAAGAAGGTGACCTGGCCGCCGGGGCGCACCATCTTCGCGGCCTGCTCCCAGGTGGCCGGAGTACCTACCGCTTCAATAACGACATCAGCACCGCGTTGTCCTTCAGTATTGGACCGTACTACCTCACACTGCTCCGGCAACGAGAGCGTACCAACATCGATCACGCGCTCGGCCCCAAAGCGACGCCCAAGCGCAAGGCGCTGTTCGCCCCGCCCCGTCAGCACAACGTGTGCGCCACGCAGCTTCGCCAGCGCCGTTAACAACAATCCTAACGGGCCGGAACCGACCACGACCACCGTATCTCCTGTTACTACCTGGCTGGCCTCAACGCCATGCAGTGCACAGGCCAGCGGCTCGGTCAAAGCCGCCGCCACAAAAGAGGTGCGCGCTGGAAGGATATATACATTTTGCCGCACGATGCGTTCGGGCACAAGCAGATATTCCGCGTACGCACCATTGAGAAAGAGCAGGTCTTCGCAGAGATTGTAGCGCCCGCGACGACAATAAAAGCAGCGCAAACACGGTGCCGAGTTGGCAACTACCACCGCGTCCCCTTCACGACACTGTGTGACACCACGACCACATGCAGCAACAACCCCCGCGACCTCGTGCCCAAAACCAGCCGGAAACTGGCGAAAGAGCACGGGATGCCCTCGGCGGTATGCTTTGACGTCGGTACCACAGGTCGTCGCCGCCGCCACCTGAAGTAACACCTCGCCTGGACCAACCTGGGGAATCGCACGCTCCTCTAAACGCAAATCCAGCGGCCCATAAAACATCGCAGCTAACATACGCGCTCCTCTCTAGTATTTATGTATCAAGCTCTTCTTGAAAACATTTATAAAAAAGTGGATAATACGCATACATATAATTGCATTTCATCTATATTAGCGATACCTCTCTCATCAAAGACGGGTGAGATTACAGCGTGTGAAAAGAGGAACGCATGAGCGACGCCCCAAAGAAATTGCGCAAAGCGACGCCACACCGTGCTGACCTGATACAGAACGACAACATAGGCACTGCTCCTCTTTCGTTTGAGGCTGCATTTGAAGCGCTGACAGATGGTGTATTGATTTGCGACACCACAGGAAAGATCCTTTACATGAACCGTGCCGCATTGCAACTGTTCGGCGTACCGGCATCTGCTGCTTATAAGGGTAAGCCTTATCAGTGTGTGCTCGGGCACTGCACCTGGTATGATGAAAACCACCAGCCATTAGCGCCAGACCAACTGCCGCTCGCGTTTGTCTTGCGCGAGCGAACAATGCCACAAGTCCATGAGCGCACACTCATTATGCGATCACCTGCCGGGCGCGAAGTGTCCATTCTCTGTAGTGTCTCGCCGCTATTCGACGCGCACAAACACCTGTATGGTACCATCTGCCTCTTCCACGATGTCACTAAACAGCACCAACACGCACACCAAATTTACAGCTCCTATCAAGCGTTGTCAACGCTTATTCAGGCCATCGCGCACATTCCAAAGATCATCGACACGCCCCATGAAGACAATCACCTGCTTTTGTCAAAGAGAACCCATACGATTGAGCAACACCTGGTTGATTTAATCCGGCAGGTATTGGACTGCGATTGGGTATTTCTCTTCTCAATTGGACCAGAAAATCGTGTGTACTATGTAGCCACCAGTGGTCTCACCCAGGAACAAGAACAACGGCGCATGCAGATTAATGGACGCTATACGATGGCTGATTTTCTTGATGAAAGCACCATTGCACGTTTATACAACAATGAAACGGTGATCATGCCACATCATCGTATCACGCTACCATTTACCGACACACCTGACCTTGATACAGATCTGGGGCTCTTTACCCCGATTATCAGTAAAAAGCAATTTGTCGGCAATCTTCTCATTGGCAAGTCTGGCTATGAACAGGGCTATACGGCAGAAGAGATCACATTAGCCGAAACGACCGCCATGCTCACAGTCATGGTCATGGAATGTATCCATACCTGTGATACCACAGATAAAGAGCGTGCTAAGGCGCTTGTTCAGCAAGAAGCGTATAGCCTGATCGATGAATTCCTGAATAGCGCGAGCCACGAGCTTAGGACGCCTCTCACGGTCGTTATCGGCAATATCCAACTAGCCTCGCGTCGTTTACAATCGTTGAACCAGCAGCTAGCCAATCAACCAGAAGCCTTCGCAGAGAAACTTCCCCACATTCAACAATCACTAGAGCATGCCTCTCAAGGAGCGTATACCATAGACATACTTCTTAACATGCTCATCGCTGATGTACAAATTCATAGAAACACGTTGACTTTACATATGAAACGCTTTGACCTGGTCAAAATGGTCCATCAGGTCGTCGCTCGACAACAAACACAAGCATCAGAATATACCATCCAGATCGATACTGACCCGCAATTGAAAACGCTGATGGTTGTTGCCGATATGCAGCGCATTCAACAGGTCATCACCATCTATCTCCTCAACGCGCTGATGTACACCTCACTGGATCGTCCAGTGACGGTACGCGTTGAAAGGCGACAGAAAATGGCCTACGTTGCTGTGCATGATGATGGTCCCGCTATTTCCCCGGATGAACAACAGGAGATATGGCATCGTTTTACGCGCCCACGAGCCCCGGTGTATGAACTCGATTGGAGCTTAGGATTGGGTCTGTACACCTGTAAAGAATTCATTCAACGCCATCACGTTGAAGTGGGATTAGAGAGCGCGCCTGATGCTGGTGCAACCTTCTGGTTTACCTTGCCACTACCAGAGGAAAACAAAGCCACAAAGCC
>DATAYF010000027.1:0-3830 GCA_036272735.1 Ktedonobacteraceae bacterium | reverse complement strand
GGGACAAAACTCCCACTTTTTCACCTGCAAACATGGAAATACTTTCATCGAGAAAAAATAGCTAGTTATGTGATAAACTCTCTAAAAAAGTCGTAGTTGTATGCATAGGTTCGTCATTATTAAGCGCGATAAGGGAAAAATTTTTGCATGCTGACTTCAGCCAGGACGACGCGTTGAACGTGCCCCCGCCATCCTCAGCAGGTGACACGAACCCCACCAACGAATTGATTATTCGTACCGCCAGCTTAAACAAGTATTTTGGGGATAAGCATGTTCTCAAGGATATCGACTTTGAGGTACGGCGCAAAGAGGTCGTGGCTCTGATTGGGCCGAGCGGTTCGGGCAAAAGCACGCTTATCCGCTGCTTGAACGCCCTGGAAAAAGCGACCAGCGGCGAAATTTATATCCAGGGTGAACGGCTCGATCCCTATTTGCCGATCAAACAGCTCAGTCTGGTGCGCCGTGAACTGGGCATGGTTTTTCAAAGCTTCAATTTATTTCCGCATATGACCGTCATCCAAAACGTGATCGAGGCCCCGTTGCTAGTACGCAAACTGCCCAAAGATGAGGCCACCGCCCTGGGCGAACAGTTGTTGAAAAAAGTTGGTCTACTCGACCAGCGCGATGTCTATCCCAGCCGCCTTTCTGGTGGACAGAAGCAGCGCGTGGCGATTGCGCGTGCCCTGGCGATGCAGCCGCGCGCCCTGCTCTTTGATGAACCAACCTCCGCCCTTGACCCCGAACTCGTGGGCGAGGTGCTCAAAGTGATGCGCGACCTGGCGTACGAAGGACGCACAATGGTAGTGGTCACGCACGAGATGCAGTTTGCGCGTGATGTTTCTGATCGCGTTGTCTTCATGTCTGATGGCTCTATCGTGGAACAGGGTGATCCTGAAGAGTTGTTCAGGCAACCAAAACACAAGCGTACTCAGCTCTTTCTAGAGCGTGTTCTTTCTGTCTTGCCCTGATGCAAGAAAATATTTCACTTTCGGGCTAGCCATCAGTTAGCCATTCATCTGAAAGGCGGTATTTATCATTATGGGGTACGATGCGAACAGGCGCACAGTATTGAAGCGTATGGGCCAGCTTGGCGGGCTTGTGGCTGCTGAGGGGACGCTTGAGACGATGCTCGCAGCTTGCGGCGGCAATATTCAAAGCACAACCACGAGCGGGTCCGCTAAAGGCGCGCCCAAAATTGCGAACAAAGGATTGAAGATACCGAATATACTGCAATGGGGCGCGACCTCCAACGGTGGAGCACCCTACGTGTTTCAAGATCCCAATGATCCTACCAAACTAGTCGGTTTTGAGATTGAAATTGCCAACGCTATGGCTCAGGTCATGGGGGCGCACCAGAAGCAGATCGAGACCGATTATACGCAGCTCGATCAGGCCCTGCAAGCCAACAAGTTCGACATGATCATGAATGGTTGGGAGATCACGGCGGACCGCAAGCGCAACGAAATTTTTTCGCAGGCCTATTATCGCTATGGTCAGCAGATCGTGGTACAGACCAAAGATCCTCGTTTCGCCAACAAAACGACCAGCGACGTGCTCTCTTTGAAGGACCTGGAAGGCTTGACGGTTGGCACCGGCGCGAGCTTCAAGGCGGCCGATATTCTCGCGACCGACCCCAAAATCAAACTCAAAACCTACGATCCCGACCTGCCTTTCAATGACCTTGATCTGGGTCGCCTCGACGCTGTGCTGATCGACCTGCCGATAGTGACCTATTATGTGCAGGGTATTGGCGCGGGCGGCAAAGCCGATCCGCACCTGAAACCTATCGGCCAACCGTTCGATACCAGTGATTACGTAATCGCCTTCCAGAAAAATGGTTCCAATGGTGCCACGCTTCAGCAGGAGGTCAACCAGGCGTTGACCGTGCTCAAGAACAATGGCACGTTGCATCAGATCTATAAAAAATGGAATCTCTGGAACGACCAGCAGACACAAATCGGTACGAAGTGATGCTTTGCAAGGGGGAATGTCAATGGATCTGCTCTGGCGGGCGCTCCCGGCTTTTTTAGTGGGGACGAGAAATACGCTGTTCTATTGCCTCGCTTCGTTTCCCCTGGCGCTGCTGCTGGGTATGCCCCTGGCTCTGATGTCGAATTCGCGCTTCACCTGGCTGCGTGTGCCCTCTCGCACCTTTATCGAGATCTTTCGCGGCACACCCATGATTGCACAGCTTTTTATCATTTACTACGCCGTTGGCGCGTTTCTGGCCGCGTATCCTCCTACGCATGCCTGGGTCAATTCCTGGACGGCTGGCATCGCCGCGTTGGCGCTGAACTATGCTGCCTACGAGGCCGAGGTGTTCCGCGCCGGTTTCGCTTCCGTGGAAACTGGACAGACGGAGGCAGCGCTGTCGCTGGGCCTGAATGCCAGGCAGACCTTCTCACGCGTCGTGTTGCCACAAGCCATTCCATTGATGATCCCACCGTTTGTGAACGACTTTATTTATATGCTCAAGGACTCCGCCATCGTCAGTGTAATTGCTGGCACCGAACTGACTTCGGTGTTGACCTACTGGATGTCGCGCAACGCCAGTAATCCCTTACCGTTCTACGCGCTGGCGATGGTGCTCTACCTTGTGCTCAGCCTGCCGACCTCATACGTCGCCCGGCTGTTCGAGCGCCGCTTGCGTGCGGCATTGTAACAAAGCAGGGGTGCAGGGGATGTAGCCACCTGGTAAAGCAGGGGTGCAGGGGATGGCATCCCCTGACTGGGTTCTAGGGCACAGCCCTAGTTTCCCTCCCCCTCTGCCGCCGGAGGCGGCAATCTATCAATCGAGTACATAAAAGGGGCATAATACATGGCTGGTCAAGTCGAATCACGATTGGGTGAGCCGGTTGCGGTCAGGAGTCACAGGGTGGGAGCAAAGCGGAAAACCTGGCTCGATATCTTTAACGCCTCATTCTACATAGTGGCGCTGGTCGCCATCCTGTGCTTTGCCTACTACTTCTTCGTGTTTCGCCACCTCTTCTTGCTCTATCTACCCTTCTTTGTGCAAATGACCATCGTGACACTGGTCATTTCACTGCTGAGTATGGTGTTCGCGTTGCTGTTCGGCCTGCTCGGTGCCTATGGACGCCTTTCGCACGTCGCCGTGATCCGTTGGATCGCCACGACCTACGTCGAGGTGGTACGCGGTACGCCGGTGCTGGTGCAGCTTCTGCTCTGGTATTATGGCATCGGTCTGCTGCTCTCGAATATCGGCTTTGATCCGTACCAGACGGCTTTTAATTTTATGACGGTACTACAAGGCAATAGCCTGGTACCCGACGCCTTTAATGGCTATTTCTATGGCGTTCTCGCCTTGAGCTTCAACTATGGAGCCTATCTGACTGAGGTGTTTCGTACCGGCATCGAGTCGGTGGATAAGGGGCAGACGGAGGCATCGTTGAGTCTGGGCCTGAATTCGTTGCAGACGATGCGCCATATCATCTTGCCACAGGCCATACGCCTGACGCTACCTCCATTTACCAACTACTTCATTACGCTAATCCAGGATAGCTCGCTGCTCTCAGTGCTCTCGGTGATCGAGTTGGAGCATTTGACGTTTGCCCTGGCTCTGCCGCAGATCGACCCGCGTAACAAAATGTTCGTCTTTATCTTCGGTGCGCTCTTCTACTTCATCCTCTGCTACCCGCTCTCGCTGCTGGCGCGTCGCTTTGAAGCTCGTATGTCCGCCGCCTATTAATCGCATGCCAGGCACGGCCCGGTATGCGCTCTAATATTTCCATCCTATCGGCATGCTGATATAGTTCTCGTAGTGCCTGGTTTTCCTCTTCAGACCACTTTGTACCTTTGCCCTTGTCCCGCCA
>DATAYF010000026.1:0-3710 GCA_036272735.1 Ktedonobacteraceae bacterium | reverse complement strand
CTAAACAACGTCACAAACTTATCCATTCAGAGGGGGGATCGATTCCTGGGGTGGAGAGGCACGTAAAGCGGGAGGAAGATGTGAGGTTGGCCCGTTGAGTCCCGTTGAGTCCAGTCATACCTCTTCTCCCCTATGAGCTTCCTCACGCTGCTCAAGGTAGTGGAGCACATCGTTGCACCAGCTAATATAATTTTGTTCATAACCTATGGTGTATTTGAAAATCAGTTCTGCCATAGCTAAGGATTCACTGTTTCCCTGTGACATTGCCAGATACCTGGTTCGCTTCGCCTCCAATTCCTGCTCATGCATAGAGAGCCGCTCCTGGTGCAGCGCAATCTGCTCACGAAAAATGGCCTGCATGTGTTTGGGATCTGCCACCCAGAGGCTATAGGCTTTCAAGAGAAATTCATCGCGTATGACTGTTGGAGAGGTCGAGGATTCTACCCAGGCCCGAAGTGCTACCTGACCTGCTTCTGTAATCTGATACATTTTTTTATCCGGGCGCTTGGCTTGTTGTTCGATAATCTGGTAGGTTGTGAAGCCCGCCTCCACTAATTGGGCCAGCGCCGGATAAATTTGGGTATGGCTGATTGCCCAGAACGGGCCAAAATGTTTTTTCAGAAGCGTTGCAAGATCATATCCTGACAATGGTTCACGTGCTAACATCCCCAACAAAATGTATGCTAGTGTGTTCATTGAAAATATCCTTATGTTATAGATATACATATGTAAGGAATTGACATAGTGCAAAAGCGTGTGCTATGCTGCTGTGTGTCACACGCTAGCATAGGGTTATCGCGTATGAGCATCCCTATTCTAGCAAGTGATAGACCCTCTTGCAAGCACAAAGGAGCGGTTCATCGATTTCTGATTGTTTTTTAGTTGCGAAAAGGGATTTAGAATGATCCTGTCTACAAATACGGCGCATCCTCTCCAGTTGCTCACTGTGACTTTCCGTGTCAATGGAAAAGATTATACACTAGAGCTTGACTCTCGTGTCACTCTGCTCGATGTACTCCGCGAGCATCTTGCTTTAACCGGATCGAAGAAAGGATGTGATCATGGGCAGTGTGGGGCCTGTACTGTTTTGCTCAATGGGAGACGTATCAATAGCTGTCTCGCGCTGGCGGTCGCTTGCCAGGGAGCAGAGATCGTCACGATTGAGGGGCTTGGCGAGGGCCAGCAGTTGCATCCGGTGCAGCGGGCCTTTATCGAGCACGATGCCTTTCAATGCGGCTATTGTACCCCTGGTCAGATCTGTTCAGCGGTTGGGATGTTACGCGAGGCGAAGGCTGGCTGGCCCAGTGTGGTGAGCACAGACCTGACAGCTCAGCATATCGTTCTCGATGAAGAGGAGATTCGTGAACGGATGAGTGGCAATCTCTGTCGCTGTGCCGCTTACGCAAACATTGTTCCAGCAATTGCCGAGGTGTCTCAACTGGGACAAATAGCAGATGAGGAGGCACGCTGATGAAACCCTTTAGATATGAGCGGGCCCAGGATGCCGCGAGTGCCGTGGCCCTGGTCTCGCAGACCGCGCATGCTGGCTATCTTGCTGGAGGAACCAATTTGGTAGACCATCTCAAGCTAGGTGTGAGCCAGCCAGATGTGCTTGTCGATATTACGCAACTTCCCTACGATCGTATCGAGGCTCTCCCAGATGGTGGCGTCCGTATTGGGGCTCTCGTCCGTAACTCCGATCTTGCGGCTGACCTACTCATTCGCGAAAAGTTTCCTTTCCTTGCTCAGGCCTTGCTAGCGGGTGCTTCGGGACAGATTCGCAATCAGGCGACGATTGGGGGAAATCTCTTACAGCGGACACGCTGCGTCTACTTTCAGGATGTCACCAAGCCCTGCAATAAGCGTGAACCCGGCAGCGGTTGTCCCGCTCGCGACGGCTATCATCGCAGCATGGCGATTTTAGGAACCTCAGAAGCGTGTATCGCAACACATCCATCCGATATGGCTGTACCCCTGGCTGCTCTTGGTGCTCGCGTCCATGTGTTGAGTCCACAAGGAGAGCGGGGTATCCCCTTGCTCGATTTCTATCGCCTTCCCGGTGATGAGCCGCAACGCGATACGGTGCTTGAGCATGGTGCATTGATCACTG
Source organism: Ktedonobacteraceae bacterium (assembly GCA_036272735.1). Lineage (GTDB taxonomy): Bacteria > Chloroflexota > Ktedonobacteria > Ktedonobacterales > Ktedonobacteraceae > DATAYF01. The sequence goes on along the minus strand of DATAYF010000026.1, from coordinate 1,600 downwards.
CGATTGAGGTGCCAGGACTTCCCTTCGCCTCCTCCTCACGCTATCGGAAGGTACGCGATCGAGCCTCCTATGCCTTCGCACTCGTCTCGCTCGCCGCCGCCATCGATGTGGATCGAGGGGTGATCCGCGACGTGCGTCTGGCGTTCGGTGGACTGGCAACCATTCCCTGGCGCGCACAGAAGGCCGAAGCAGTCCTACGCGGCGCACCTGCGACCGAAGCGTCTTTTGTGCAAGCCGCCGAAGCTGAGCTTGCCGATGCCCAGCCTTTACGTGAGAATGCCTTTAAGCTTCAGCTTGCCCGCAACATTCTGGTTCGTACCTTGCAGGAGCTTGTAGAAGGGAGCAATTCATGATCCAGGCTACCAAACCCATGATTGGTGCACCGATCAGCCGTCTTGATGGACCCAAGAAGGTGACGGGGACCGCTACCTATGCCTTTGAGTATCAGTTTGAGGATGTGGTGTACGCTTTTCCAGTTCAAAGTACGATTGCAAAGGGCCGCGTCGTTTCTATTGATGCTACCCATGCCCGTGCCTTGCCTGGCTTCCTTGGGTTGATTACTCATGAGAATGCCCCGAAGGTTGCTCCGGTTGGACTCCTTGGTCCCAATAATGATATGGCGGTGCTGCAATCGGATCGTGTAGCATATCGCGGACAATTCATTGCTGTGGTTGTGGCGGAGACCCTGGAGAACGCGCGCCGGGCCGCTGAACTACTCGATATCCAGTATGAAGCGTTGCCTCTCGATGCTGAATTGCGTGCTGATCGTGCTGATCTTGTGAAGCCGCAAGAGCTTGTTGCTGGCATGGCTACGGACACTGAGCATGGCGATGTCGAGGCTGTTCTCTCGTCTTCTCCTGTTCAATTGGATCAAACCTACACCACGCCCGCGTATCATCATAATGCCATGGAGCCTCATGCGACGATCGCGATCTGGAAAGATGATAGTCTGACGCTCTACGACTCAAACCAGGGACCTCATGCCGTTCAGAATATTGCAGTCAAAGCCTTCAATCTCCCACCTGAACGTGTACGCGTGATCTCCGCCTTCGTTGGAGGAGGCTTTGGCTCTAAAGGTGGTCACTCGCATTTTATTCTGACGATCATGGCAGCCCAGCTTATAAAGGGAAGACCTGTGAAGATGGCCCTGACGCGTCAGCAGATGTTTGCGGTGGTCGGCTATCGCACACCGACGATCCAGCATGTGCGCCTGGGAGCCGAGCAGGATGGACGGCTCACGGCTATCTCCCATGAGGTTGTGGAGCAGACTGGCACGATTCATGAGTTTTCCGAGCCGACCGCTAGCGCCACACGCATGATGTATGCTGCGCCACATCGCCGCACTGCACACCGGTTGGCGCGCCTCGATGTGCCGATCCCTACCTTTATGCGTGCTCCGGGCGAGTGCCCAGGGATGTTTGCCCTCGAATCGGCAATAGATGAACTCGCGCAGGCTTGCGGCATCGATCCTATCGAGTTTCGTATCAAGAATGATACAGCGGTCGATCCCGAATCCGGTCTGCCCTTCAGTAGTCGCAACCTTGTAGTCTGTCTTCGCCAGGGAGCTGAAGCCTTTGGTTGGCAGCAGCACTCACGTCAG
>DATAYF010000025.1:0-4520 GCA_036272735.1 Ktedonobacteraceae bacterium | reverse complement strand
AGATTGTCAGAAAAAAGCAACCTATGCCGAAGAAGCAACGCGCATCGGCTGGGGCAGGAAGTGTCCCACAGGAGCCCGCGCCTCGTGTAGAGAGATGCGCATCCTGTCGAAGCCCCCGGCTTTAGCCGTGGGGTACTTCACTGATCAATTATATGGAGGGAATCCATGCATAACACAGTTGACGTAAAAACGGCGCAACGCATTGATCCCATTTGGAAGCGGCTGCGTTTTGAACGTGTCTGGCGCTTATCGCTGTTAGGCTTATGGATAGCGTTAACTATCGGCGTATTAATAACAGACCACAAATATCCCTTATGGTATATAGGCTACCTGCTAGTCATCTTTCTTTTTCCAGTGGGAAACTACTTTTTCCAAGAACGTTTTTGGCGGCGTATAGGTTCGCGTCGCCTTGAAGCCCTACATAATCCGCAATCTTTTTTTACACCCTTTCAACCTGCCCCCGATAGGAACGAGATTGCAGTACCAGCACAATTTCGCCTCCATGCTCGCGAAAAATTGTTATGGATCGGTGGTGTTGTACTCCTCGTGGTGTTTAGCATCATCATTTTCGGCATTATGCTAGCATCGTCGCATGCTACAACTCTGTATGGTTTACTCATCGCGTTCGGCGTGGTTTTGTTCCTTTGTCTTGTAGCAGCGATAATAGTCGTTATTGGCGTGGTGCGCGCTCAGCAAACTATCGAGATCAGCGAGGAAGGCATCAAGACGCGCTATCTGCGCCAGGAGCGTTTCCTGCGTTGGGACGAGGCGCGTATTTTCGCCGCCTACAATGCACAAGGCATGAATAAAAGCCCCATCGTACGCACGTACGAGATTGCAAGTGAGCAGGTCGTGGTGCGCTGGTCAAAGGAGCCACCAACTACTTTCTTTTTAAAACCTGATTATGGTATCGATACAACAAAGAATGAGGATTGGCGTAAGGATTGGAACTGGCATATCGAGCGCGTCAATTCGCTGGTAGCCGCACGTACGGGTTTGTCGCTGCTCAACTTTGATGATAATGCCCAACAAAAATCAGGTTCGGCGATCAGATCATTTCCGCGCTCGACTGTATCAACCTTACTAACATCAGAGCAGAATGTTGAAGCACCTTCACCAATACAAGGACAGCACATCGAAACGTCGGCACCGGCACCCATAACGGTTGCGCAAGAGGATCCACATTTGAAACGCGTGCAGTGGCGTGGTGAAACCACGCGGGCAATACTCTTGTTCATGGTGATTTCTCTTACCATCTTTGGCGTTGGCTGCTTTTTCCTCTATACAAATCAGGCAACGCATACCGATCAATCACTAGGCATTGTATTCATTGTGATGGGCGGTCTATTATTCTTGCTCTTTGGGCTGATGAGTTTGCTTGTACTGTTCAGCAGACGCTCCTTAGAACGGCTCCAAGCCATACGCCAACGTGCGGTACAACAACCCGAACGCTTCAAAGCTACTACCCAGCCAACGCTACATGATGATCTGCCGCAACCAGCAAGCATACATATGCATAACAAAAAATCCATAATACTTCTGATCTCGTTTATACTCGATGTGATTATCTTTTTGATCGTGTTTATCGTGTTGTTTCAGCCTGCGAACGTTCGTACATGGCTCATCGTCATTATTGGTACGATTTTTGTCGGGCTAGCGATGGGTGCATTTACAACACTGATTACCAAGCGCAGTACTGGACTCTATATTGAAGTAACTCCTGATGGTATCTCGACCCGTGTGGGTGCCTTTGATGGTTATGTACGTTGGCAAGATGCTCGCCTGTTTGCGGAGCAGAAACCAGCCAGGACGCTATGGAGTCGGGCTTCTCGTTTACAACGGTTTGAATTGTCCGACGCACATATCGTGGTACGCTGGCAGTATCTTGCTTACCAGATAATCGAGGTAGAGCCTAAAATGAGTCGTGAAGAGCTTGATCGTTGGATGGAGCAGCTTAATGGCTACGTGGCGGCACGCACGGGTTTGCCGCTAGTAGATTTGGATGTACGTGAAGTTTAGGGAATACACGAAAAATCTCCTTGTCGGCTAGTGACAGGGAGATTTTTCGTGTGCTCCCTTAGCGATACGAGGCGGGCGTGGAATTGATCGCACCGGTCTCTTCCATGATGGTTCGCAACTGTTTGGCGTCGACGGTTTCATAGATACGCAACGCTTTGGCGATGTGTTTCAGCGTCTCAAGGTGCTCAGTCAAGATCGCGACGGCCTGGTTATAAGCCCGGCTTACCATACCATTGACCTCCTCATCGATGATCGCCGCTGTGCGTTCGCTGTAATCCCTTGAACCGTTTGCTAGCGCGGTACCTGCAAAGGGATCTTCGCGTTCGCTATACGAGATGGTGCCGATCTTCTCGCTCATGCCCCAGCGCGTGACCATCTGGCGCGCGATGGCGGTGACGCGTTGCAGATCGTTCTCCGCGCCGGTGGTGATGTGTCCGATGGCTACCTCCTCGGCTGCGCGACCACCTAGCGCCGTCACCATCTGCGATTCCAGGTATTGCTGCGAGTAGTTGTACTTGTCGTCCAGCGGCGTATACTGCGTGACACCCAACGCCTGACCTCGCGGCACTATCGTTACCTTGGTCACAGGATCGACATTCTCGGTCAGCAGGCCGGTGAGCGCGTGGCCGCCCTCGTGAAAAGCGATGACGTTGAGGTCGGCGTCGCTCAAGATCAGCGGGCGTTCCGCGCCGATCAAGATCTTATCCAGCGCCTCGTCGAAGCAGTTCTGCGTGACAGCATCCAGGTTTCGGCGTGCGGCCAGCAGCGCGGCCTCATTGATGAGGTTCGCCAGGTCTGCACCAACCATACCAGGGGTAGCGCGCGCAATAGTGATCAGATCAACGTTGGGCGCCAATGGCACCTCGCGTGAATGAATCTTGAGGATCGCCAAACGACCATTCCAGTCGGGGCGCTCAACGGTGACGTTGCGGTCGAAGCGTCCAGGGCGTAGCAGCGCCTTATCCAACCCATCGGGCCGGTTGGTTGCCGCAATCACAACGACAGCCTGGCGTGCATCGAAACCATCCATCTCGACCAGCAACTGGTTCAACGTCTGTTCGCGCTCGTCGTTGCTATTGATGCTGGAGCCACGCTGGCGACCAACGGCATCGATTTCGTCGATGAAAATGATGCTTGGTGAGTTCTTCTTGGCCTGCTCGAACAGGTCGCGCACACGGCTCGCGCCGACACCAACCAATACCTCGACGAATTCCGAGCCGCTGATCGAGAAGAATGGCACGCCCGCCTCGCCTGAGACCGCACGTGCCAGCAAGGTTTTACCGGTGCCCGGAGGGCCTACCAGCAAGACGCCACGTGGAATTTTACCACCCAGGCGCTGGAACTTCTGCGGTGTCTTCAAGAATTCCACGATCTCCACGAGGTCATTCTTGGCCTCGTCAACGCCCGCCACGTCGGCAAAGGTCGTCGAAGGATGATCTTCCAATATTACTTTCGCCTTACTCTTGCCAAAGCTGAAGATGTTCTGCTGGCTGCGCGATGCGCTGCGCAAGATGAAGATGATGACACCGATCACCAGCACCCACGGCAACACGTCAATCACAATGGTTAGCCACGCCATGCTGTCCGAAGCTGGCTTGGCGCTGAAATTCACGTTTTTCTGAATAAGCAAGGCCGTGAGCTTAGGGTCGCCATTGGTGTTAGGTATTTGTGTAAAGTGGTATTGCGTGCCGGTTTTTGTGCCGCCATTGCTGTCGGGCACCGTGATCGCATTCTTGAACGATCCAGTCACGTCCTGCCCCTGGAAGGTAGCGGACTGCACGTTGTTGTTATTCAACTGACTGATAAAGGTGCTGTACGGTACTTCTACCACATTCGGCCCACTGTTGGGATTGTTGTTATTGCCAGTGAAATACTGGAATAAAAACCAGACGACCAGCGCGACCACGACAAGCAGGACAACGCGCACCACCAGCGACCAGGGACTCGTTGGTGGTGGTGGTGTGCCGTTATTGTTGTTGCCATTGCCGCGTCCCCCATTGTTCGGGAACTGCGGTCCACGGCCTCCTGGCTCGTTCGGATTATTTTGAAACCTATATATATTAGCCTGAGCATCCATTAGTCAGACCTGCCTTCTCTGCCTGTCAAGATGCTCACACGAGACACTCCTAACGGCATGTATGTTGTTGGTACTACGGAATAGGAATAGTTTGCTTGCATAGTAACATGTAGAGAACGACCCCCGCAAGGGGGGCCGCTACCATACACGATACCTCTTACTTTATCTGTTATCCTAAAAATTGTCAATTTCTTTCTCAGCAGTCGATAAAGGATCCCACGCCTATGGTAGCGCCCCTTTGTGGGGGTCGTTTCCACGAGATCATTCTTCTATACGTACGTTATTGTTGGTGTAAAGTTGCGAGGCTTCCCTCACCTTGATTAGACGCCGAAATGTAGGCAGATGTACACACACAAAATGCGAGAGACAGCATGCATAATCCTTCCTTATAGTATATGACAAACTGGGCCAAAAGTGCTAGTTG
>DATAYF010000024.1:0-24419 GCA_036272735.1 Ktedonobacteraceae bacterium | reverse complement strand
CGAAACAGACGCACGCGCCGCGTAGTATGGGCTTATTCGAGACGGGTGTTTTGCGCGATACGCCAGCCCCGGAGCTACTCTACACGATGGGCGATCCCCCCAACATCAACGGCGCGCTCTGGACCACCAGCACACGCAACGTCATTGGTCTGATGGCAGCCGGTAGCGTCGAGATGGGCTTCATTGGTGGCGCTGAGATTGATCGCTATGGAAATTTGAACACCTCGCTGATTGGTGAGGACTGGCTGGCTCCCAGGGTGCGCTTACCGGGCAGTGGCGGCGGGGCGGATATCGCTTCGCTGGCCCAACGCCTGGTTATCATCATGCCCCACGAGCGACACCGCCTGCGTGAACGCGTGGATTTTATCACCAGCCCCGGTTATGGCTATCCTGATGCGCAAGGACCAGCTGGCACCGGCTGGCGCCGCCGGGTTGGCTTGCCACGCGGCGGGCCAGCAGCACTGATCACAACGCTGGCAGTATTCCGGTTCGATCCCGAAAATGGCGAGGCGCTGTTGCAATCGTACCACGCGGGCAGCAGCACCGAACAAGTTCAGGAGCAGACCGGCTGGCCACTGCGCCTCGCCCCCAACTGCGCGGAAACGACACCCCCCAGCGATGAGGAACTGCGTCTCGTGCGCGCCTCCGACCCAGATGGCATCTGGACACGCTAAAGACCATGTGATTTCAGCGGGGAATTTCATAAAGTAGAAATGGTATTTGATGTAGGGACACGATAAATCGGTCCCTACGTCCATTACTCCTTCTGCTCTTATGCCTAACATTTTGACAAATATAACACATCCCTCGTATAGTTGAGAAGAAGCAACAGAGGAGGTGTCATTGGAAGGCATACCGAATGAAATCAATGAGGCGCGTAAAGCCGGTTTTGCACGTGGGTATGTGCGCGCCAACAGCCCGCTCATCTGGTGGGCCGCTTTTTCGCTGGCGACGCTCTTAGGCTTTGCTCGCCTCTCTTATGGGCTCTTGTTGCCCGCCTTGCGCGGCGATTTTCAGGGTTCGTACAGCATATTTGGCCTGATCGGAACTGCCAATTTTGTTGGGTATTTGCTCGGCACGTTGCTACTGCCACTGCTGCTTACACGCATACAAAAGCGTCTGTTGCTTCATGCGCTATCTCTGCTGGCGGTGGGCATCACGATGGCCCTGGCAGCGCTCAGTTTCAACCTGTGGGTATTGAGCATCTGGCGGCTCCTTGCCGGGCTTTTCGCGGGCTTCGTGACTATTCTGACGATGGATCTGACGCTAGAATGTGTTCGTCCCGAAGAACGGGGACAGGCATCAGGATTGATCTGGATGGGTGGAGCTGTCGGCATTCTGCTCACCGGGCTGATCGCGCCGCTCGTTACTAGCGTCGGAGCTTCTCTTGGTTGGCGGCTCACGTGGACTATGATGGGGATCGCAAGCGGAATTGCCGCCATCGGCTTCTATCGCATCAGGCGCAACAAAGCGCTCCCCGACACCAAACAGATGCAAGGACAGCTTCCAGCATCCACACCGTCACCAAACCAGTACTGGGCACGCCTACGCCTAGTATTTCAAGCGCGTCGCCTGCTATTTCTCGCCCTGGCCTTTTGCGGCTTTGGATGCGGCTACATTATCTATTTTACCTTCTTCATCACATTGGTCGTGCAGCAAGGGGTACCCGCGCTGGATACAGGCTTCATATGGGCAGCCATTGGCGTATTCGGCACATTCAGTGGCTGGCTCTGGGGCAGACTGATTGATCGTTGGCCCACGGGTTTTACGCTCGCGCTCACCCTGGCACTGGGAACCTGTGGCAGCCTCACCGTTTTGAGCGGATCGTTAGTACTAGAATTCGTTGGAGCGGCACTGATTGGCCTATCATGCCTTATTGGTCCGCCAATTATCGTCGCGGCCCTGGTCAAGCGCGCCGTACCAGATGAGCAATACGCGGTGGTTTACAGCGTGGTATTGTCGATTTTCGGTGCTGGTCAGATCGTCGGACCAGTTATAGCAGGCAGCGTGATCGACCACGTTGGACCGGTTGTGGGTGTGGCAACCACGGCCGTAGCCCTGGGCGCTGGTGCGCTCTGTGCCTGTGGCTATGGCGTGGCGCAGCGTAAGATGCATGTACGACGTATATAGATAAGGCTGGACCTATAGGGGCTCCTTGATCTGTTTTTTAGCAAGATTCACGTATTCATTCGCAGCAAACTCCATAGAAGAATATGATGCCCATAATGGGCATCATATTCTTCTATGGAGTTTGCTGCGAATGCACCCCGCTCAGAGAAGCGTATACATCGCGCCAGTTAACAGATACGCGGCAAGGGATCGCCCACCAGCATGTCCAGCACGCGCATGCCCCCGATATCGGTACGCAGGAAGACCATGCCCGGCGGTTCGGCCTGGACCGAGCCAATGATCGCGGCCTCCTGACCGAGAGGATGGCTACGCATGGCTGCCAGCGCGGCCTCCGCTTTATCGGGAGCCACAATTGCCAGCAGTTTGCCCTCATTGGCAATCGTCAAGGGATCAAGACCCAGGATTTCACAGGCTCCGCGCACCCCCGCGTGCACAGGGATCGCGTGTTCATCCAGCCCAACGGCAACCTCCGAGCCGAGCGCCATTTCGTTGAGCGACGTGGCAACCCCACCGCGCGTCGGGTCCTTCAAGCAATGCACACCCTCGCCTACTGCATCGAACAGCGCGGCGACCAGCGAATGCAGTGGTGCACTATCGCTTTGCACGTCGGTTTCGATATCGAGTGCCTCACGAGCAAGCATGATCGCGATGCCATGATCGCCAACCGCCCCACTAAGCAGCACCTGGTCGCCTGGCTGAATATAGGTTTGTCCAAGCGGCCAAGTCGCACGCAACACGCCTACACCAGCGGTGTTGATAAAAAGTCCATCGGCCTTGCCGCGTTGCACCACCTTGGTATCTCCAGTCACGATGGAAACGCCCGCGTCGCTGGCGGCCTTCGCCATCGACTCGACGACCTTGCGCAGGTCGGCAATGGGAAAACCTTCTTCCAGGATAAAGCCTGCCGAGAGGTAGAGCGGAGTCGCACCCGCCATCGACAGGTCGTTGATCGTACCGTGAATAGCGAGCTTACCAATATCTCCACCCTCGAAGAAAAGCGGACTGACCACGTACGTATCCGTCGTAAAAGCCAGGCGCTGGCCCGTTCCATTCAGCGCAAAGATCGCGGAATCGTCCATAGCATCAAGCAAAGGATTGGAGAACGCTGGCGCGAAAACGCCTTCAATCAAGTTATGTGTGGATTTACCACCACTGCCATGGCTGAGCGTGATCCTCTCGTCGCGCAGGTAAAACTTGTGACGTCGCGCCTGCCTTGAGCGCTCGATTTTTTTCAGCACATCATCGATGCGCCCCTCGTTGCGTGGTTCAGGCATATCCATTCAAGAGCCTCCTATGGCAGATGTTTTATTGTGCGTTGCCCTGGACTGCGGGCGAGAGAATATTCAGGCGTGAGCGTTCGGACGCCATCGAGAACCGTCCATAATTGAAGTACGCGGCGCACGCGCCTTCGGGCGATACCATGCAGGTGCCAATCGGCGTCTCCGGCGTACAGGCAGTGCCAAAGACTTTGCATTCCCACGGTTTGATGACTCCTTTGAGCACTTCGCCACACTGGCACGCTTTGGGGTCGGCCACACGCAGGCCTGGCACCTGGTAACGCAGCTCGGCATCCCAATCGGCGTACTCTGCGCGCAATTTCAAGGCGCTGTGCGTGATAAAACCGAGTCCGCGCCACTCGAAGAAGGGCCGTAGCTCCATCGTCGAGGCCATAGCCTGCAATGCCTTGGTGTTGCCATCGGGGCGCACAACGCGCGCGTACTGGTTCTCGATCTCTGCCCGGCCCTCGTGGAGCTGCTTCACAATCATATAGATGGACTGGATAATATCGAGCGGCTCGAAACCGGCGATAACCACAGGTTTCTTATGTTCGCGCGCGATGAAGGTATAGGGCCGCATCCCAATCACCATACTGACGTGCCCAGGGCCGATAAAACCGTCCAGGCGCAGGTCTGGCGAATCGAGGATGGCTTTCATAGCGGGAATGATCGTCACATGATTACAAAAGACCGAGAAGTTCTTGGTACTCTCGGCTTTGGCGCGCAGGAGCGTAACGGCGGTCGAAGGGGCCGTTGTTTCAAAGCCGATGGCGAAGAAGACCACCTGGCGGTCGGGATTCTGGCGGGCCAGCTTGTAGGCGTCGAGCGGCGAGTAGACGAAACGCACGTCGGCCCCCTCGGCTTTGGCGTCCAACAGGCTGCCCTTCGACCCCGGCACGCGCATCATGTCGCCAAAGGTCGTAAAGATTACTCCGTCCATACGCGCAATAGCGATGGCGTCGTCGATACGTCCCATTGGGAGCACACAGACGGGGCAGCCCGGCCCGTGAACCAGGTCGATGTTGCGCGGCAACACATCCTCGATGCCATGCTTGTAGATCGTATGCGTATGACCGCCGCAGACTTCCATGAACTTGAGCTGCTGCGAACCAGACAGTTTGGCAATCTCTTCAGAGACGCGCTTCGCCAGTTCCGGGTCGCGATACTCGTCAACGTATTTCATAGGATTCATAGAACTTCTCCTTCTTTTTCCATCAGCGCGTGCACCACTTCGAGCAACGCATGATACGCCGTCGCCTGGGCTTCCTGTATACGTGGAATATAAGCGCTGGGGGCATTGATGCAAAAATCTACAGCGGACGAGCGCATGACCTTGCCGCCGTCGTAACCGGTCAGTCCTATCGTCAACATGCCCTGCTTTTTTGCCTGCTCCAATGCCAGCACGACGTTGGGCGAATTGCCGCTAGTCGAGATGCCACAGGCGATATCTCCCGGTCGTCCAAAAGCGATGATCTGACGCACGTAAATATTCTCGAAGCCAACGTCGTTGCCTACCGCCGTGACCACCGCGATATCGTTGGGCAGCGCAATGGCTGGCAGCGGCAACCAGCCTGCGAATGGTGGCGTAATTAGTTCGGCCACCAGGTCTTGCGCATCGGTGACACTGCCCCCATTGCCAAAAGCCAGCAACGCGGCCCCGTGTGCGAAAGCACGCGCCATCGCCTGACCGGCATTGACGATTTGCTCGTACCCAGACTCAAGCGTCGCGCGGCGCAACGCTATCACCTCGTGGCACTTATCAAGCGTCGAGTTGCGTACTTGCGCAAGCACATCCTCTACACTAGCCTTCCCGCCTTCAAAGAGAAAGGGATAGAAGAGCCGATCATATTCGGACCCATCTGTATTACTCATCAGTTCGCCTCATCGGATGCTGGTTTTTCCAGGTTCGCTATGGCTACCCCACCATGAACCAGCAGCCAATCCCCCGGCTGCATCTCTTCGACAAGAGTAATATCGACTTCTGTCTCGTCACCCTGAATCTCAACCAGCGCCATACTCATCTGCTCATCGACCCGTACGACCCTGGCCTCAAGCGCCTCGTCGGAGCAGGTGATGCAGTGTCCCTCCGCATCGAGCACGCAACTGACTTCGTTTGCAGGTATCTCAACTGCTTTCTCTGGTTTGTTGCTCATGTGAGTAACCCTTCATGCTCGAAAAAGATGTGTACCAGTTCCCACAGGATATGGTAGAGCGTCTCGTGCACCTCTTGAATCACCAGCGGATCACGCGCCGGAACAATGAAACTGAAATCGAGCGCGGCCTGCCGGAACAAATCTCCTCCATACCCGCTCAAACCGAGCGTAAGCAATCCCATCTGCTTCGCCGCGTCCAGTGCCATCGCGACGTTCTGGCAGCGACCATCGATTGAGTAACCGAGCGCAATATCCTGAGGACGGGCAAGCACTTGCACCTGGCGCACGAACAGCATCTCATGGTTGCCGCTGGTCGCCAGGCTGCTCATTGTCGCACTATCGTTCGTCAAGGCGAGCGCCGGTAGCGCCCGTTTGCCGACGATGACTGGATGCACGAACTCAACGGCAACGTGCTGAGCATCAGTAGCGGAGGCACCATTGCCGAAAGCTAACAGGCGTCCGCCCTGGTGAAAGCGGCGCGCCATGGCCCAGCACGCCTCGGAGATGCGACCCGCTTCGGCCTCGAAAAACACGCGCGGGATCTCCATGCTTTGTGCGAAACGCGCATCTACCAATGCTCGCAGGTCCGGTGGTTCGATGTTTGTTGACACGGCTATATCCTCGTCATTCTATCTGGCTGGCATGGAGCATGTCTATCTCATCGGAAAAGGCCTGTCCCATAAACTGAAGCGCCTGCATGGTCTCGTGCGCTTCGTTCTCGTCGATCTTACTCATCGCAAAGCCAACGTGAATCAACACCCAATCTCCCGCCTCAATACCATCGGGGCGCACCAGCGCAACGCTAATGTTGCGTTTCACTCCTGAGACATCGACTTTGGCAATCGAGTTGGCATCGTCCACGATCTCTACAATTCGACCAGGAATACCAAGACACATAATAAACCTCCCTCTTACCCTGTAAGAGCATGTAAATAGCGCCTCTAGCGTCGTTGTAACTGCGCGGCGGCCACGGCTAGTTGGCCGAGACTCAGCCCCCCATCGTTGGGCGGCACGCGTCGATTAATATAGACGGTAAATTTTTGTACTTGCAAGCGTTCGAGCACTTGTTCGAGCAGTAAACGGTTCTGGAATACTCCTCCGCTCAGCGCAACCTCGTTTAGCCCCGTGCGCTGGCGAGCTTGCAGGCAGGCAGCCGCTAGCAGCTCTGCTATTGTGCAATGGAAACGGAGCGCAATCTCATTGACGGGCTCGCGTTGCTGTAGATCGTCGATCATGGCGCGAAAGATTGGTGCCACGTCGAATAAGGCTGGCTGCTGATCACCAATGGTAAAGGGATAGATTTGCACCTGCTCCACTTGTGAGTGTGCCGCCTGAGCTGTTTGCGCCACTATCTCCAGCTCGATAGCAGCCTGTCCCTCGTACACCACCTCGTTGCGCAGACCCAGCAGCGCGGCGACCGCGTCAAACAGGCGTCCCAGGCTGGAGGTCTGCGGGCTATTGAGGCCACGCTCGATCATCTGCGAGAGTGTGTGCCACGTTGCACGATTGAGATGGCGCACAAACGGCGTATCCAGTTCAAGGAACGCATCACCGTACGTCCTGGCGAGATACGTCGCGGCCATGCGCCAGGGTTGGCGCACCGCTTGCTCACCACCGGGCAGCGGCACGTAGGCCAGGTGCGCCAGCCGTTCAAACGAGCACAGGTCAACGGTCATGATTTCGCAGCCCCAGACCGCGCCATCGGTACCGAAGCCCGTGCCATCGGCCGCCACGCCAATGACTGGTCCACTCAGGCCATGCTCGGCAAGCACGCTGGCAATATGCGCGTGATGATGTTGCACGCCGATTTTGGGCACAATCTCGCTGTCAAGCGCGTATTTGGTCGCCAGGTATTCGGGATGCAGATCATAGGCGATGGCCTGGGGCACAATATCGAAGAGGCGCTGGAAATGCTCGATGCCTTCGCGGAACGAGGTCAGCGTCGCCAGATTTTCCAGGTCGCCGATATGGTGACTGAGAAAAGCGCGTTTTTCCTTGCCGAGACAAAAGGTGTTTTTGAGATGACCGCCACAGGCCAGTAGTGGCAGCAGCAGATCGAGCGCGAGCGAGATCGGCTCGGGAGCATAGCCACGGGCACGGCGGAAAAATTGCTCACCACCAGCGACGACGCGCATCACCGAATCGTCACAGCGCATGTGGATCGGGCGATTGTGGGTGAGCATACCACGCGCAATGGTTTGCAGCCGAGTATGCGCATCATCATCGCGGTACGCGATAGGTTCGTCGCTCAGATTGCCACTGGTCATGACTAACACGGTTGAACGATCAGGCTTCGTGACCTGAGCAAAGGTGCGCAACAGCACGTGGTGCAGCGGCGTGTAGGGAAGCATCATACCCAGCGTATTGCTGACCGGTGCCACTCCAGAAGCTACCGGACAACCTGGTTGCTGATGGAGCAGGACGATAGGGCGGCGATGCGATTGCAGGAGTGCGACCTCGGCGTCATTCACCCGGCAAAGCTGGCACACCGTCGCCAGGTCCAGCGCCATCAGCGCGAACGGCTTGGCCTCGCGATGCTTGCGTTGTCGCAAACGTTGTACCGCGTCTTCGTTGAGCGCATCGCACGCCAGGTGATACCCTCCCAAACCCTTAATGGCGAGGACATCGCCAGCCGCAAGCTGCTGCGCCGCTGCGAGCATCGCGTCTGTGCCCATGCGTGCAGAGTCAGGTTCGAGCGAACGCACATTTTCCCAATCAAGCAGGCTAACCTGCGGGCCGCAGACCGGGCAGGCGTTGGGTTGCGCGTGAAAACGTCGGTTGCCTGGATCATCGTACTCGGCCTGGCACGCTGGACACATCGGGAAGATGCGCATGGTCGTCTTGACGCGATCATAGGGTACATCCTGCACGATGGTAAAGCGCGGGCCACAGTTAGTACAATTGATAAAAGGATAGTGGTAACGCCGGTCAGCCGGATCGAACAACTCGCGCAGGCAATCAGCGCAGGTGGCCGTATCAGGCGAGATCAGCGCGTGGCGCTCGCTCTGGCTCTGACTGTGAGCAATCTTGAAACCATCCTCGTGGCACGGGGCGAGAAGCTCTGTGGCGATAGCGTCGATACGCGCCAGGGGCGGAGCCTGTTCGCGCAATGCATCCTGAAAGTGATCGAGCGCCTCACTGCTGCCCTCGACCTCGATGGTCACACCCTGGCTATCGTTGAGCACAAAACCAACCAGACCCAGACGGATCGCCTGAGTATAAATGAACGGTCGGAAGCCCACGCCCTGGACAATGCCCTGGACGAGAAAGCGCCATCGCTGAATTGTCGATCCCGTCGTGGATGACATATACTCTTCCTTCTAACGCGTTATGTCAGGTCTCGCTCACAAAGCTCGCAAGCCACTCACACCATACATCGAGCCCTTCGCCTGTGCGACAACTCAACTCAAAAATACGTAAATGCGGATTAATTGCCAGTGCCTGGCGTCGCACTTTTTCCAGGTCGTAGTCGATATACGGGAGCAGATCAAGCTTATTCACGACCATCACCTGTGAGGACGCGAACATTTGTGGGTACTTTGCTGGCTTATCATCTCCCTCGGTTGTACTCACAACGACAACGCGCTGGTCCTCTCCCAGATCCCAATCAGCAGGACATACCAGGTTGCCGATATTTTCGATGACCAGTAAGTTGAGACCTTTCAGTTCGATCTCCGCAAGAGCAGCACGAATCATGTGGGCTTCCAGATGACATGCTCCGCGCGTGTTGATCTGGACCGTTCGCGCGCCCGCCGCCTCGATGCGTTCGGCGTCGGCGCTGGTCTCGACATCACCTTCGATCACGCCAATGCCGAGCCGCTCATGCAAGCGTTCAATCGTGCGCTCCAACAGCGTCGTTTTGCCCGCGCCCGGCGAACTCATGAAATTCAAGGTACGAATACCCCGTGGGATCAATGCCTGACGGATCTCCTGGGCCACAATCTCGTTAACCGCTAATATATTTTGTGCGATGGTCACTTTGGGCATAGGCACTCTCCTTAGGCACTCTCCTATCGCAACACGCTTACGTCTCGATCTCCATATCCAGAATCTGAAGTTCGGTACCAGAAAGCACCTCGCCGGACCACTCTTGACAGGTAGGACACAGTGCGACGTAATTCTCGACGGCAAACTCTTTGTCGCAGTGACGGCACCATGCACGATGTGGTGCCATCTCAATCGACAACTGTGCACCTGCTAGCACTGGATCAAGGTTTACCAGCATCTCGAAACAGAACGATAATGAATCTGTCACGATACCGCTGGCCTCGCCAATCTTGAGTCGTACGCCCTTCACACGGGTCGCGGCGCACTCGGATGCTTTGGTCTCAACCGCGTCGACGATGCTCTGGGCAATAGCAAGTTCGTGCATGCTAAACCTGGCTCCTCACCTTCTCTTTACTACATAGCTCGAATACGCCTGTAACGCCTGATATCAGGCAGCAGCATGGAGAAAACGATGGCACCAAGCACGATCAATACAAGAATGACGATAAGTACCACAATCAAAGCTGTCATAGCCCGTTCCTTTCCCTGCACCAATGAGTGCGCCGTGATGATTGCCGGATGATGTACGTGCTTCCTACATGGATCGAAGTTTCAGGTAACGTTCGACATCGGGAAGCAGTTGTTGGATCATCCATGCAGCTCCAGCGATGGCGAGAATGGTGACAAGTATTTTGAACATTGTGACCTCCTTTTCCTTTCTCTATAGAGTCAAAAAATAGCGTTGTGACGACGGCTATTTGAGTAGCCGTTCGACAAGCGAATCGACCATATCCACCGCCCCATCTACGGCGGCCAGCACTGGCTGGCTCAAGCCCATTTGCATCTCCTCGTCAGCCGCGCCAGTAGTCACGTTGGAGGGCTCACAACCTACCAGCAAGGTACGGATTGGTTTAGCCCCTAGCGTCCTGGCGAAAGCCAATACTTTCAATGGGTCCATGCTATGGCTATCAAGGCCCACCCTGGCAGCTTCCACCCCCTGCTCAGGGCCAAAGTTTGCCAGATTGGGTTCGATCAAATAGAGCGTGCCTGGCGAGCCTCCATGTGGAATGGCATCGACCAGCACCAGGGTGTCGTAATCATCATCGAGCAGCGTATAAGCCAGTTCCAGGCCACGAATACCAAAATCCGTTATCTGCACGTGTTCCGCGTGTGGTCGTTCCTGCCTGCTCAGTAGACGTTGCGCTACCTCGACGCCAAAACCATCATCGCCGAAAAAGATGTTGCCGATGCAGGCGATAAGGATACGGTCGGATGTGTGTTCTGCTGGCAACGGCTGGCTCATGCACGCTCCTCCAGCGCATCTAGCTCCTCCGGGAAGAAGAAGAAACGATGACCCGGCAGGACTCGTTCGTCCCATTGCTCCCGGCCTGGGTCAACATCCAGCGTGACAACCAGGTAGATACGATTTTCGAAATCCTGCTGGATGACCTCGACCCGCGCCGTCTTGCCGTCCAACATCATATCCATCGCATCCGTGAGCGTGCCCTGCCGCCCACGGCCTGGATGCAGCAGCACACGATCTCCTGCCTTCACCTCTTTGTCACCAAGGCGCACGGATGCTGGTGGCAAATAATCCTCTCCTGGATGCTCCCTATACATGCTCTTTACCCTTCTTCATCGACTGGCCGCAGACTGCGAATCGTGCCATGCAGCTTCATAAATTGCTCAGGCGTCATGCTTTCCGTCCGCTCAAGGATTTCTCTGCCCCGCTCGTCACCCTTGCGTATCTCCGCCTTCTCCTCGTCACTCAGCGTCAGGATGCGCAAAGCCAGAATTTCGTCGATCTCTGTACCATCGAAGAGCGCTCCCGGACTTTCGGGCGCAATCTGCGGATAGTCGTACAGGATGATGGGCGACGACAACAGCGTGGCGGTTTCACCCTCATCGCCGATCAGGACTGGCCAGGTGTGCAAATTCTGACAATCCCTGGCCGCGACGAGCGACGTTTCGGGCGGATCTATCAGCGAGATGAACGCGCCTTGCTCCACGTGTAAGAGCGTATGCGTGGAGACGAACGATTGCAACAGGACCGCGTTATGCCGCTGTGCCACGACTGCGGTTTCGGGCGTTGTGTTTTCGATGTGCACAGTAAGCTTGTACAGATCGTGGGCCACCAACTCGGCCGATAGACGAACATTGCCCTCGATTGGGAGTTGCTCACGCACCACGTCATTTTCTACGATGCGCTGACCGGGGAAAGAGATCGTTTCATTGCGCGGCTGTGTGAGCAGGCTCTGTAAAGAGAGGTCCGTAATCCTGATTTCGCGCTCGATCCCTTCTTCGTATGGCTCGTACGCTAACTGACTTGCCATGCTCCGCGTCTCGTCGGCTTGCACCTGTGAAGACGTGTCGGTACCTGGTTGCCTGGCCGTACGCAGCAGCAAGTGCAGGAGGCGAACGGTGATATCCAGTGTCGTCTGTTCGTTTCCCTGGCTTGCTACCAGGCATTCGGTGCGCATCACCCAGGGTTCGCTCTCTCCATTCGCCACGCTGTATTCACGCGGATAAACCACGCCGAAGGTCCAGCGCTGGCGATTTTTGATGGCAGAAGGACGGTATGGATAGAGAAGATAGCCCTCGTAAAGTATGGCGTTGGCAATTTCCTTCACTTGCTCTCTTTTCACGACCGTACCTCCTCGTCGCTGCTTTGCAGGAGCCGCACAATAGCATCCTCCCAGTTGGGCAAGCTGTGTGTGGCCTTGTATTGGTACAAACGATCAAAGACATCCTTGTTTAGACGAATGTAGGCGCTGTTGGGATAGTAGCGCGCCATCATCTCCTGCCAGACGGTGACCGGCAAGCGGTAGGAGGCTTCCTTCGACCAGGAGATTTGCGCAACCTGCAAATTACCGGCCTCCCCCTCGTAGAAGATGGTGCCACTGAACAGGAATTCGAGCGGAATGTCACCATCGCCCAGCGCGTGGAAATATTTCGCCGCGACCACCTCAAAATCGTAGGTACAGGCAATCGGCAGATCGACTGTAACGTCGCCGGAGAACTGTGGAACAAAAACGTTGGAATGCGTCCACAGCAGCGAACGCAGCGTCTCACCCCAGCGCTTCGGCTCTCCAAAAAGCTCCAACAATTGCGCCTGCGCTTCAGGACTGTAACGGCGACGCGTGACGGCGAGCTGTATCTGGCTATGCAGTGTGACGCTGTGGATGCTCTGCTGTTCGATCGCGTTGGTAATGTGCAATTTGAAGATCAACGTCGGGACAGCGGCATAGGCTGGCACCTCAGCGCCAACGACCTTAAAGCTCAGATCGGGCATCTTGATCTCCTTTCGGATCTTCCACCGTTTGCGATTTCGCGCGTACATCCTGGAAGAAGCTGGCGATGGCCTCCTGAGCCTCTGCTCCACCGCTGAGACCTTTCCAGGTCGTGCGAATCAGGCCAACAAGCTGATAGCAGGCATCTATAGGCACGATGTAGTGTTCACGCGCCTGCTTGACTCGATTGATCAGTAGCGCCTCGACATCGGGCACCATATCGTGCAAAATCGGGTTGCCCTGCGTCAGTGCCTCCCAGCCTTCAAGATCGAGCAGGCATTCTACCGCACCGGCCGGGCTGGGATAAAATGCCATCGGGCGCTTTGCCTCCTTGCTATAGTAGATGAAGGCCATACTGATTGGAATGGCCAGTTCGTCCCACTGCTGATCTGTCATGCGAAAATCCACCAGCGCCAGGTAGCGATCAGGAATGAGTCGGTATTTTTCACCACCGGTTCCCTCTTCGCTAAAGAGCAATGAGCAAGCCTGGCAGGCACAGAGCAAGGACCGCTTGGAAAGGTCCAGCAGGTGGCGATGGCGCGCCGGAATGATCTCACTACACAGTTCGCAGTGCTCGGCCTCTTTAGGCGAACGCTCTGGTTCTGGCTTGCGGGCGAAACGGCGCAACGCTTCGATGGGTGCGGCAGAGCCATTGCCCCGATCACCGGCAAAGAACGATGCTGGCATGCTTACTCACCTCTCATCATTAGGGAAATAGACGGACGGAACCACCTCAGCTTTTCTCGCTACTGACCTTCTCCTGTTTGCGACGAGGGACAAAAGTCACCGGCGCTATTGTGCGCGTCGGGGGCTGGTCGTTAACGCCCTCCACATCGAGCCTTTCCAGGTCTGGTGCCACTTTATTGATGGCCTCTTCAATCGTATTTTTGAGGGTGATGGCCGAAGCCGCGCACCCGTTGCAGCTCCCTTCCAGGCGCAGACGCGCCACGCCATCATCCACACCAATCAGTTCGACATTGCCTCCATGCGATTTAAGGTAGGGCCGCACCTCGTCTAGCGCCTGGAGCACACGTGTCTCTAGGTCCAGTGGATGCAAATCGTGCAGCAAAAGCAGCGAGCCGATCAGGTCATCGTCGCTAAACGTCTTGAGCAGGGCATAGCTCGTTGCGTCTGTCGTAACGGTAAGTTCCAGGATGCGCGCTAACCCTTCACCATACATGTCCAGCAGGGATTGTATAAGCTCCTCGACCATGGTACGGGTATGAGCATCAGGGAGTTCGTTTACCTGCTCGATCAACTCTTCGATACGTGCCGCCCGGCGCTGGTGTTCCTGCGTGTCTTCTGGCATAACGCTTTCTCTTTTCCCGCGAATCACGCGCTGGTAAAGCGGCCTTTGGGGGCGATTTTCTCGCCCCCAAGGCATCGTTAAACGCCGAACGTTGGTGAGTGAAGGACCTCGAGGTCTTTCCCATCACCCAGGTACATATGCACGCCACAGGGCAAGCAAGGATCGAAGCTACGCACTGCGCGCATGATGTCGATGCCTTTGAACTTATCCGGGCCGTTCTCCTCGAAAATTGGCGTATTTTGCACCGCATCTTCGTAGGGACCTGGTGTTCCATAGATATCACGCACGCTACCGTTCCAAGGTGTCGGAGGATAGGGATGGTAGTTGGCAATTTTCCCATTTTCAATCACCATGTGATGGGAAAGCACACCGCGCACCGCTTCGTGGAAACCACAGCCGATGGCTTCTTTCGGCACCGTGAAATCGCTCCAGGTCCTCGTATGACCAGCATTGATCTCAGCCAGTGCCTTGTCGATGCAGTGCAATGCGACCGCGGCGGAGTACGCCTGGAAATAGGTACGCGCCCGATTCCGCTCGATGGCGTTGCTCCACTTCGGTATCTTCCACTCGAACTCGACTTCGGGCTTCGTAGCGGACTTGGGCAGGCGGATCTTCACGCTATTGCCGGTAGCCTTGATGTAGCCACCCACGTCCACGATGCCAGCCAGCGCGGTCGTCCACAGGCGAGCGAGGGCACCACCGCCCGTGTCCAGGGCCAGGTGCTTACCGGTATTCTTGTCATACCAGCGCGGCGACATCGTCCAGCTATAATTGCCGTCGAAATCGCGCTTCTGCGGCCTGGGGATCGTCGTCTGATTCCAGGGGTGATGCTTGTCAACGGGGTTGCCCAACGGATCACGATCAACAAAAGTCCGCTCACTCTGCCAATCATCGTAGTAGGAGCTACCCAGCAGGATACGAATACCCAGGTTGATATCAACCAGGTTGGTCGTAACCAGCTTGTTATCCACGACGACGCCAGGAGTGACGAACATGGCTTTGCCCCATTTGTCCATCGTCTTGTAATCGTAGTCGCAGACATCCGGATCCTGGAATGAGCCCCAGCAGCCCAACAACGTCTGCCGATAGCCGACCATCTCGTAACCGGGCATGGCCTGGTAGAAGAAGTCGAACAAGTCATCGTGCAGTGGCACCATCTTCTTCATGAATTCGACGTACTTCATCAAACGTACCAGGTAGTCGGTGAAGAGTTGGACGGTTGCGACGGTGCCGACGCCGCCGGGATACAGGGTCGAGGGGTGCACGTGTCGCCCTTCCATCAAGCAGAACTTCTCACGCGTATACCGGCTCACCTGAAGTCCTTCCAGGTACAGTTCCCCGGTGAAGGGATTGAATGCGCGCATGATGTCGCCGATGGTGCGGTACCCGTGCTCTCTGGCGTGCGGAGCCTCGGTCTTATTCGCCAGCTCCAACACACCCGGATTCGTCTCTTTCACCATCTGCTCGCAGTAATCGACGGCGACCAGGTTCTCCTGGAAGATATTGTGGTCGAACATGTATTCCGCCGCTTCACCCAGATTGAGGACCCATTCACCAAGTGGTGGGGGCTTGACCCCGTAGGCCATATTCTGAGTGTAGACCGAGCAGGTGGCATGGTTGTCACCACAGATGCCGCAGATACGGCTGGTGATGAAGTGAGAGTCGCGGGGATCTTTACCTTGCATAAAGAGGCTATAGCCTCGGAAGATGGACGAGGTACTATGGCATTCCGCTATTCTGCGGTTCTGGAAGTCGATTTTAGTATAGATCCCCAGGCTACCAACAATGCGTGTGATCGGGTCCCATGACATCTCTACCAGTTGCGATGGAGAGGTAGAGGGTCCTTCTCGTCGAGCTTGCGTCGTCATGCAGCTAACTCCTTTGGTAGTGTTATCGCTCTACAGGGTTATCGTATAGGTTGTTGGGAAAGGGAATTACCATGTCTTGCTATAGCCGGTCGTCAACTCCCTGCCTTTATGCCGCCAGGAGGGTTCTTTGTTGGTCGTGGCATTCGTTATTTTGCGCAGTTTGCTAATCACGCCGCCGTAAATCCCGATGACGCTTGACGAAGCTTTACTACCTGGAGGGGGATCCATGAATGGCATAAATTTATCGGGGAAGCCGGGCATTGTGCAACCGATGCAGATGCCGCCTACGTTCGGGCAGCCGCCAATACCGGCCATCCAGCCACGTTTGGGGACGTTGCACTGCACCACCGGTCCCCAGCAACCCAGCTTCACCAGGCACTTCGGGGAATCGTACGTATCGGCGAAGTCGCCGATTTCATAGTACCCTGCGCGGTCGCAGCCCTCGTGCACGGTTTTGCCAAACAGCCAGGTTGGTCGGTGGGCCTCATCCAGTGGGATCATCGGGGACAAGCCTGCTACCTGGTAAAGCAAGTAAAGAACGGTCTCCATGAAGTTGTCAGGTTGCACCGGGCAGCCTGGAACGCACACGATAGGAAAGCCAGCGGGGGTTTTCCAATCCCAGCCAAGATAGTCGAGCAGCCCCATCGCGCCTGTAGGATTGCCCGCCATCGCGTGGATACCGCCATAGGTGGCGCAGGTGCCGATGGCAATGACTGCCAGTGCTTTGGGAGCCAGGCGATCAATCCACTCGTTAGTGGTAATGGGTTGACCGGTGACCGGATCGGTACCGAGGGCGGCCCAGTAGCCCTCTTTCTTGATGCTTTCGTTGGGGATGGAACCTTCAACGACGAGAACGAAGGGGTCTAGCTCGCCGCGTTCCGCTTTATACCACCAGGTCATAAAGCTGTCTCCGCCCAATTCGAAGGCGAGTACGGGGTTGTGAAGATGAACTTTGGGGAGTCCTGGGATCGCGCCCAGTAACACATCCTCGATACTTGGCTGCGTGGCGGCAGTGATCGAGATGGTATCTCCATCACAACCGAGCCCGGCCGTAATCCAGACGATGTGAACCTCCTTGGTCGCCATGCTGTACCTCCTCAAGCATCCATTGCTTGCAGTTTGTCAGAACGTCGCACTAAGAATTGATTATTGCAATCGTTGACACAGGTAACAATTGCAACGCATAGAAGTGACGCTAAGATGACAAGGTTCGTGGTACGCGATGAGGCAACAAACGCCTACAGTAAGTGTAAGCCGACGTGAGGAGCGTGGTAATCTGTAAGACGGATGGCGAGAGAACGGCAATATCTTTAGCGGACCTAGCAGCGGCCGGCCTATTCTATATTGTTTCTCAAGCAACACTCCCATATACAGTATACGCATAATATGCTAAAGCAGATTATCAGAAATTCACCAAAAAGACAATGAATTTCAGAAAAAACGTCTACTCAAAGCATGACCAACTGAAAAGGACCCTCTGCATTGAAGAGGCAGAACACAAACATTATAACAAATGATGACCTGAATAATGTTCTTTTCAGCATTTATAACGTAACATATGTAACTCAATTTTGCAAGTACTATTCGGGTTGGTGTGGTGAAAGAGAAAGAAATTGTCTCCAAAAAGTCCCCTTTTGCCACGTAAGGTCTGTGCTGTGGGCTATAATTGTGGTGGATAGAAAAATCAATTGACGCACGGTCTCTTGCTGCCGATTTTATCGCTTGGCAATTAGAAAATACGTTCATATACTCTTTTGTATAAAAAGTTTGTGATCAGGGGAAAGCTTTATGGGCATCGATTTTGCGCACCTGCATGTTCATACCGAATATTCTTTATTGGACGGATTTAGCCCTATCAAGAAGCTCGTCAAAGAGGCGAAAGCCCAGGGTATGAGTCACCTGGCGATTACCGACCACGGTGCCATGTATGGCGCGCTCGAATTTTATAAGACCTGCAAAGGCGAAGGCGTCCATCCCTTGCTTGGCGTCGAGGCTTATTTAACCAACGACCTCTATGACAAATCCAGGCGTTTCAAAGACGACTACTCGCATCTGCTTCTGCTGGCAAAGAACAACGTCGGCTATCGCAACCTGATGCAACTCATGACCATCGCCAATACCGATGGCATGCACTCGACCAAGGCACGTATCGATAAAAAGCACCTCGAAAAATATGGCGAGGGCATTATCGCCACCTCCTCCTGCCTCGGTGGTGAGATACCACAACTGCTGCTAAAGGACCGGTTAGACGAGGCAAAAAAGCAGGCAAGCTGGTTTCGTGACACGTTGGGACCTGAAAATTATTATTTGGAAATTCAAGTGCACCATAGCGGCGACGAACCACATAAGATCAACGAGGAACAGTATAAGGTCAACCAGGCGCTGTTCAGAATGCACAAAGAGATGGGCCTGCCACTGGTGGCAACCAACGACCTGCACTATGTGAACCAGCCGGACGCGCGCGCGCACGAGATTTTGTTATGCGTGCAAACGGGCAGTAATTTGAACAATCCCAAGCGCTTCAAGTTCGATGGGGACGAGTTCTTTTTGCGCAGTCCAGATCAGATGCTGCAACTTTTCCCAGATCTACCCGACGCGCTGCTCAACACCGTCAGGTTGGCGGAGCAGTGCGAGGTCGACCCGTTCGCGCACAAAGCCGGACTGCCCAACGTAGAAGTACCGCCGCAATATGCGTCAGCCGGTGATTACCTCTATGCCCTGTGTCGGGAAGGCATCATATACCGGTACGGAGAGATGACCGAGCCGATCAAAAGGCAGCTCGATTACGAATTCAGCATTATTGTCGACAAAGGCTTCATCGCCTACTTCCTGGTTGTGGCCGACTACGTCGCCTGGGCGCGCGAACGCGGCATCCGCTGCCTGGCCCGTGGTTCAGCGGCTGGCAGCGTCATCGCCTACTCGCTCGGTATCACCAACGTCGACCCACTGCGCTACCAGTTGCTGTTTGAACGCTTCATGAACCCGGAACGCGACGACATGCCCGATATCGACATGGACTTCCCCGACGACCGCCGTGAAGAGGTTATCAACTACCTGTCACAGAAGTACGGCCACGAGTGTACCGCGCAGATGGTCACGTTTATGACCATGGCGGCCAAGGGTTCGGTGCGCGACGTTTCGCGCACATTGGAAAAGCAACCGTTGGGGGATCGCATCGCCCGCCTCATTCCAACCGGCCCTAAAGTCACTCTCCAGGGTTCGCTGGACTCGGTCAAAGAACTGGGCGATATCTATAAAAGTGGCGGCGAGGCCAAAGAACTGCTCGATTTCGCGTTAGAGCTGGAAGGCTCGGTGCGCGGGACCGGCGTGCACGCGGCGGGCGTGATCGTTGCCAACGAGCCACTGGTCAACTTCGTGCCCCTGCAAATGCGTGAAGGTCGTTTCGCCACCCAATACGAGCACGAACACCTGGAAGAACTGGGGCTGATCAAATACGATATTCTGGGGCTCGCTAACCTGACCATCCTCGATAACGCCATCAAATTCATCAAACAGGCCCGAGGCGAGGATATCAACCTGGAAAAGCTCCCCCTGGACCCTGTGGCCGATGATGCAGAGCAAAACGAGAAACGCCAAAAAGCGTTCGACCTGTTGGCGGCGGGCGAGACCACCGGCATCTTCCAATTGGAAGGTGCCAAGATGCGCGAATATATCAAGCAGCTCAAACCTACTTGCGTCGAGGATATCATGGCGATGGTGGCGCTGTATCGCCCAGGACCGATGGATAGTATTCCCGAATTCATCGACGCGAAGCACGGTCGTAAAAAGGTGACATACCTCGATCCACGTCTTTCCGAGTGGCTGTCCGAATCGTACGGTGTCATCGTCTACCAGGACCAGGTGATGCAGATTGCGGTCTATCTCGCGGGCTTCTCGTGGGGCAAGGTCAATAAGTTCCGTAAAGCTTTGAGTAAAAAGAAAATGGACGAGGTCGAGAGCTACAAAGAGCCGTTCATCACAGGCTGCATCAACAATGGCGTCAAAAAAGAGGTGGCCGAGCAACTCTTTACCCTCGTCTTGCCGTTCGGCGGCTATGGATTTAACAAGGCGCACGCCGCCAGCTACGCCGTGGTGGCCTTCTATACCGCGTACCTCAAAGCGAACTATACGGCCGAATTTATGGCCGCGACCATGACAACAGAGGCGGCGGACGCGAAAAAAATTGCTAACGCCATCGCGGAATGTAAACGCATGAACGTCGAGGTTTTTGGCCCGGACATCAACAAGAGTGATCGCGGCTTCACCGTTGAAAATAGCGGCGTGCGCTTTGGCCTGCTGGCCATTAAGGGCATCGGCGATGGCCCGATCAACGAAATCGTACGCGTGCGCCAGGATGGCGAACCATTCGCGTCTTTGGCCGATTTTTGCACCCGCGTTGATCCCAAGGCGGTCGGCAAAGGCGCGGTCGAAACGTTGATCAAAGCTGGAGCGATGGATAGCGTGGGCGATGGGAAACGCCACGTGCTGCTGGACTCTGTTGAGCGAGCTATACAGTTCGGCAAAAACGAGCGCGACGCCAAGATGCACGGTATGATGAGCCTCTTTGGTGAGTTGGAAGAGGCGAGCAGTGGCTTTGACTTTACACTGAATCTTAATGCGAAAGAGATTGCCCGTAAACAACTGCTTGAGTGGGAAAAAGAACTGATCGGAGTCTACGTCTCGCATCACCCATTGGCCTTCCTGAGCGAGATTTTCAAAGAGCGCGCCACGCACACCACGGCCGACGTTGCCGAGGAAACGGATAGGCAGAAGGTGGTCGTAGGCGGGGCGATTAAGGAAGCACGGCGCATCACGACCAAGAAGGGCGATACGATGTGCATCGTCCAGTTGGAAGATATGTACGGGACCGTGAGCGTCACCGTTTTTCCCAAGGCCTACGAGCAGGAGGCCGAAAAATTGCAGGAAGGGGCCACCGTTATCGTACACGGAGATGTGCAAATTCGCAACGACGAACCCTGTATTCTGTGTAACTCTATCGAGGACGTGAAATCGGCCGACGAAGAGATGAACCGCAAGCATTACCAGATATGGTTGACGGTGCACCTGAGCGGCTCGGACGAGCTTGCGGTCTCCGATGATATCATGAAAATTCAGGACATTTATCGCTTCATCCACGAAAAGCCGGGACGCGATCATTATGAAATTGTGGTGGAGAATGGCGAATGGTCGGCAAGGCTCACGCCCAACGATAACACAATGGATTATAACGCGGACCTCCACAAGCGGATCGAGCAGGTATTGGGCGATGGCTCAGTACTGGCAAAAGAGGTAAGTATTATTACAGCAGCATAAGGCGGTCCCCGCAAGGAAACGACCTTCCTTGCGGGGACCGTCCTCGCGGCGGGTTATTAAGCATAATCTTCAGATTCCTCTTGCTTATTCGTTATATACTTAGGGAAACCTTTGTAATCTTCACCCGTATACTATTGGGGTAACCTTAAAGTTCTTTTTCTGCCTGCATTTACCGATAGAGAAGGCGTAAAGATCGTGAATTTTGAATATATGAAGCCACCAGAGGGATCTGATATGACGCCAAAGCGCCAATCAGGGGAACCGACACCGCCAGATGAAGCGCAGAATGGCGGCGCAAACGGCCATCACCAGTACAATCCTATGGGGATATCAGCGCAGGGCCAACCAGCGTTTCCTTCGGATTTTGAAGGGTACCAGGAACCAAGTTATCGCGAACACGTTTCCGGCGGCCTGTGGTGGAATCAGGCGGCGTATCCACCGTCGCCACAACAATACCAACAGCCATACTACGCGCCACCACAGGTACCGCAAACGCCGCCGGTCACGCCCAGGCCGATCTATACAACGCCTGCGGCGGCATCGCAACCCTATCCAGTCTACACAAAC
This sequence comes from Ktedonobacteraceae bacterium, assembly GCA_036272735.1. GTDB lineage: Bacteria > Chloroflexota > Ktedonobacteria > Ktedonobacterales > Ktedonobacteraceae > DATAYF01. The sequence continues at coordinate 2,525 of DATAYF010000024.1, read as the reverse complement.
GGGCCACATAACGCGCAGCTGCCGTACTATCCCTATGGTGGCTATCCTTCCGCCTACTATGGCTACCCACCATATGGCTCGCCGTATGCCTGGGGGCCAGCCAAACCACCACGTGATGGCTATCTGTTCGCAATGGCGATCATTTCGCTCATTGCCTCCAGTCTGGCGATACTTGGTGGCCTTTTTTGCGTGATCACGCTCCTCGGCGTCGCCGTTACATCTTCGGTACAAAGTGGTGTCCTACCCGCTAGCCAGCTATTCAGCAGTGTCGTGCTCTTCACCTCGCTCTCTGTCGCCTGTCTGGTCGGTGGAAGCTTTGGCCTCTATCATAGTATTCGCTCACTCGCGAGGAAGCCTTCCGCCGCGTTTAAACTACCGGCATTCTGGATTTTCCTGGTCCTTTACGTGGCAGTGGCTATTATTGGTGCCGCGCTGGAAGCAAGCGGTACCGCAGTGAAAGATATCCCGCTCAGCATTTTATTAATTGCTCTGGCAGGTGTCTTGCCCGCGCTCACCATTCTCGCCCTGGGATTACGCCGCGTCAGCAACGCCCGTGAGCGACATTGGCCCACGTCATGGCGGCGCTTCACGCTAGCGATACTCAGTGGCACCACCTCGGCCATTCTCTTCGCCAGCATTATCGAACTCGTGCTGACCTTCGCTGTTCAGCGTGGCTTAGGCATCACTGGTTTCTCACTGGACAATCCCAATCAACCCATTCCGCAGGATTTCAAGACGCTGACCTTTATGTTCCTGCTGCTTTCGGTGATCGCGCCGCTGGTTGAAGAGGGGGTGAAACCGCTGGCGGTGGTGGCGATGATCGGGCGCATTCGCAGCGCGGGTGAGGCTTTTGTCCTGGGCCTGTCGTGTGGCGTTGGCTTCGACCTCATCGAGACCTCCGGCTACATCGGTCAAGGCTACCAGAACTGGCTCAACGTGGCTTTGGAACGTAGTACTGCAGGATTGTTGCACGGCTTCGGCGCGGCGATGGTAGCGCTGGGTTGGTATTACCTGACGCACCCCAAGGCTAGCCACCATCGTTGGCTGCTTGGCTTCGGGTGTATGGCCTATGCCGTGGTGCAGCACGCGGTCTGGAACGGCACCTTTGTGCTGCAATTACTACCGGGTCCCGTCGGCTCATTTTTCAACAATGGTAAGGTGCCGCTGGGTCCGCTCTCGTTTAGTGGTGATCTCATTCCATACATCGTGCTGTCAATTCTGATGATCACCTTCTTCGTCTACGTAACCGGCAAGCTGCGCAATCATGAACAAACGCAGCCGCCCGCAACCACACAGCCGCAACCAGCACAAATGGCACCACAGCCCATGCAGCAGCAGCAACCGATGCCAACCAGGGCCTGGTAAGCAAAAACAGGCCAAACTATTGCATAGAAGATGGTGTATGGTCTACTATATCATACACCATCTTCTATGCAGTAGTGCATTATCGAAACATTGATGGCGCTTCATCATCCTATTTGCGCTGTGTAGCGCATGGCGCAAGACAGTGCAATTTCCGCGTGTGGATCTTGCTCATCGACAAATTTTTGCACGCGCAGTTCGACCACTGGATACTCGCGCAGATCAAGGTAGCGCAATGTGGCCTCGATGATCGCCTGGTCCTGCCCTATCTGGTCTACATTCCACATGTAGGCATAAAAGAATTTGATATGCGCGAATAGTGGAATATGGAAGGGGCTCTCTCGCAATCGTACAATGGTTCCAAAGTCATAGAACGAGGAAGCGGCAGCGAGTGACTTATTGGCCTCGGTATGGAAATGGCGAAAACGGGCCTGCTGTGACGCTACGCGTGGCCGGTGTACCTCCCGTTCGAGATGGTTTAATCCAGGAGGCAAAGGGAGACGTGCGCTAAAAAATGTTAGTGCAGTTGAAGTTCGTGCTGTGTTTACCTGGAACATATACCGTTTCCTTCCTCACATCGGCATCCACCTCCTCACCAGGTTCTGTGCTATGTGTGGAGATGCTGAGCATTCAACGTATTCATTCTACACATTACATTAATTATTTACTTTTCATGCCGTACATTGATGGCTTTGCGAATTTTATCATGTTTTATGCTCTTCCACCGCCGCATTTCGTGCCAATAAAGCAATATTCTCTTCACATCTATAATTATACTATCGTTACATAATTATTGCAATATACCTGAATTTCCTATGTGTTTATATATTGACATACAACAACACAATAGTATATATGGTTTTTCTAATCGCTCACTCTTATGACGCTTGCCATGCTTAAAATGAGCAATATCACATAAAGAACAATACATAGACCACCCTGTATGGGCTGGCGGCCCATACAGGGTGGTCTATGTATTTTTCTTTATACGGTTAAACTATTGATTCTAAGTGGTGGCCAGAGACGGGATCGAACCGCCGACGCCGGCCTTTTCAGGGCCGCGCTCTACCACTGAGCTATCTGGCCTTGGGGTTCCAAGGTGCGCTTGCGCGCGCTGGGTTTGGGAGACGTGTTCCCGAGGGTCCTGCCGGCGGGAAGCAGAT
>DATAYF010000023.1:0-4188 GCA_036272735.1 Ktedonobacteraceae bacterium | reverse complement strand
ATACCAGCTTACGATCAGTGGACGTGATTTTTGAGAAGAGGCTATTCCAGCGCCCAAGTGAGGTGGAATAGCCTCTTCTCATTATGCAGTATATAGCGCCATGAATTTTGATGATATTTTGATATTCAGCAACATCTTCTGTATTGATACTTGATCGTTTTCGATGGTATATTTCTAGCAGAACAGACAGGCACCTATAAGCAAGTGCGGTCTATTTCAAGGTTGTTCTGTTTTCGTTGTAGCGGGGAACCTGTTCTCAACGATTCCTCTCTACTGCATAGGTGTATGCAAGGGGCTTCTGTAAAGTGACCACACCAGTTTTTGTAGCGCATGAACAGGCGTTGGATACAAACACCGTCTCACCGGCAGATATCGTCCATGAAACGCCTCATCTGGCGGCATCTCTTGCATCTCTTACCGGAAAAACGGTCGTCGTGAAATTGGGTGGGAGTACGTTGGAACATCAACGTGCGGTCCTACAAGGCAGCATCTTCTTACAAGCCCTGGGGGCACACATCGTCCTGGTGCACGGCGGAGGACCCTACATTACCGCCTGGCTCACCAAGCTGCATATTCCGACGCATTTTGAGCAGGGTTTTACGGGTGACCGACGCCCACGCGTTGGAGGTGGTGCGCATGGCCCTGTACGGTGAGATCAACCAGACACTGGTCACCATGACCTCCCAACCTGGCGGACAAGCCGTGGGGCTCTGCGGCGCTGATGGCAATATGGTGAAAGGTCATAGCGTGAACGCACAGCTTGGTTTCGTCGGGGAAATCGACGCCGTTGATCCCATCCTGGTACAGCAGGTGCTGGACGACGGGTATCTTCCTATTATTGCGCCGATGGGCGTTGAACAGGGTGGGACCTGCCTGAATATGAACGCCGATCTGGTAGCATCGCGTATCGCTGGCGCATTACAGGCGGATATGCTCACGTTTCTCAGCGACGTTGATGGTATCCGCAATGCCGATGGCACCGTCATGGAAGAACTTGACGAAACCCAGGCGCAACGATTGATAGCCAAGGGGGGTCATTCATGATGGCATGCTGCCAAAGATCAACGCCTGTCTGCAATCGTTAGCAGACGTGCCATGCGTGCAGATCGCCAACCGTGGTTGGCCTCATGTACTCCAGCATACCCTGCAAGAGGACCAATCGGCAGGAACAAAAATTGTACGCGAGAACAGATAAGCATGGAAACACCATGCCTTTCTCTCTGTGAGAAAACGAGCCAGCACCAGTGATACGGTCGCGATTAGGGCAAATGGATTGGCCGGTGAAGTAAACCTTGCTGAGTTTCGTAGCGCTCTGCAACAATGGCTGTGGAACTGGCAAAAGAACTGGCACCTTGTGCTCGATCTGCTGGATCAGAGCTACCTGCCGATCATTGCGCCGCTGGGTCAGGAAGAGGGAAGTGATTGCCTGAATATGAACGCAGGCCTGGCGGCGGCCCTCGCACAGGCCCTTTCCGCTGAGTGGTTGATGTTTCTTAGCGGCGCTGAGGGCATTCGCAGTCCGATGGCACCTGCATCACAGAACTGAGCGAGATAGAAGCGCAGTGGTTAATTGCGGAAGAGATGATTTGCGGTGGAATGATTCCGAAAGTCACCGCATGCCTCAAAGCGCTAGAAGCGGTCTCCAGCGTACATATTGTTGACGGCAACGAGCTGCACATCCTTTTGCGTGAGATTGATCAGAGACAACAGCGCGGAACAATGGTTGTCAGAAATCGAGCTTGAGAGCGCTCTTGAGAAGCATATGGTACTCATCTAGATAAAACGATCCATCATGGAGAGCCGTTTCAGGCTATGGAGAAGAGGTTTCCTATGTGCATAATCGAATGTGCACAATCGAACACATCCCACAGCTTCCGGGACGTCCAGCAAAGTCCTGGCGTCACTCTCTTCTTGAGAGTTTTCTGGCGCTAGGCGCAGTGCTGGCTATCACCAGGCTCATTGACGCATTTCACCTGCACCCGACCATTTGGCCAATCGGTGCGAAAGTGACGAAAAAGTACCGCCGTACCAGGTAACTACGCCCGACATTATAGTGGACTGGCACAAGACTGCTTGTGTAACACGTTGAAGATCTTCCTTTTTGCACAGAAAGACAGCAATGTGAAACGCTTTTGCTCAAAGGAGACATTTCTCCCCAGGAAGAAATGCATGCATTAGAATGCATTAGCATGCATTAGCAGAGAAACAAAGCAGGCTCAGCCTTCGTAAAACGCTATTTTTATAACAAAGGAAGCTAAAAATGTATGAAAAGAATGCAGGCAGGAACTATGAATAACGGTATCAGGACAACTGGTGTGGGTGCTTTGGAATCAGGTGTGGATACTCCCCCTCGGCTTGAGCGTGCGGCTGTTTTGCCTACTGCACCAGATCAGAGCCAGATGAATCGGTGGGTCATGTTGGCACTGGCGGCGTCGAGCAGTTTTATTACTACACTGGATGGCTCAATCGTCAACATCGGTCTGCCAGCCATCTCGCAGACCTTTCATGTAGGAATTAGCGGAGCTATTGAATGGGTGATTATCGGGTATCTGGTGATTATCGCTACTGTGCTGCTCACGTTTGGGCATCTGGCTGATATGATCGGGCGCAAACCCATTTTTATGACCGGCCTAGTGGTTTTCTTGCTAGGGTCTGCGCTCTGCGGTACGGCTTCCTCCCTCTGGTTTCTCATTCTGGCCCGTTTACTTCAAGGCCTGGGGGGCGCGTTGCTATTCTCCGTTAATATTGCTATGATTACAAGCAGTTTTCCGAATCGTGGACGTGGTCTGGCCCTGGGCTTGAATGCAGTAATTGTTTCGTTGGGCGTGGCTCTAGGACCAACCGTAGGCGGTATTATCACACAATATCTGAGTTGGCGTTGGATTTTCTACGTCAACGTGCCGATTTGTTTGATCGTTCTGTTCATTAGTTTCTACTTCTACCATGAGCGCCGTCCCACAAGTGGGGAGAGTGGCCGTTTTGATCCGGTCGGCGCAATTCTGCTTTCAGTCGGTTTTGCTGCGGTAGCACTAGGTCTTTCTTTTGGTCAGGAATGGGGCTGGGCTTCGCCTGGCACATTGAGTACATTTAGCGTGGGCACTGTCGCTCTGACTATTACAGTTTTCGTAGAACGCCGGGTTGAGCATCCCATTCTAGACCTTCAGCTGGTCATGAACCGTACATTCGCCCTGGGGAATATCAGCTTTATGCTTTGCATGATGGCTCTGTTTGCGCCAGGATTTATTCTGCCGTTCTACTTTGAACAGCTACGCGGCTTCTCCACTATCCATACTGGCCTGATACTGACGCCGCTACCTCTCGCACTGGCCGTAGCCGCTCCTTTGAGTGGTGCTGTGGCTGATCGCTTTGGGTCGCGCTGGATCTCGCCCATTGGACTCACGATTGCTTGCATCGGATTGATCCTACTCAGCCAGTTGAACACACAAAGTAGCACATGGGATATTATATGGCGTCTGGCGTTCATTGGCTTTGGTCAAGGGCTTTTCCAGTCGCCCAATACCCGTACAATAATGGGAGCCGCTCCTACAGATAAACAAGGTGAAGCATCTGGCTTGCTGGCAACTGGGCGCGTCATAGCTCAGAGTATCAGTGTCGCGCTTACTGGAACGGTCTTCACCGCTTTGGGGGCTGCATCTGCAGGTACTTTACTCTCTTCATCGCAAGTGCATAGGCTATCGTTAACGAGCATCAACTCTCTACAAAGTACATTCATAGGTGGTTTTCATGCAGCCTTGTTTATCTGTGCTCTCTGTGCAGCAGTGGGCATCTTCACTTCGCTGGCGCGTGGTGCGGATGCGGGGATGAAGATTGCAAATCCGTTAAAATAGTATGGCGCTCATAACTCCATCTTGGCAGGTTCGCGCTATACGTTTTTTGTACGCCTGATTGAGAAAACACGGCATCTGTACCACGTTTTCTCAATTTTATCGGTCCTTTGTTGACAGTGGGGCAAGGGTGATAAAATGAGGGGAGAGGAGGCATGTGAGATGACGAAACGACGAGCTATCCCAACAGCGCCTGAGCCACTGGAAACCTACGCCCGGCACTTTGATGACCTGTTCGGCAAGAGCAACCAGCGGGAAGGATTTCGCCAGTATCTGGAAGGCTTGCTGTTGCCCTCGGAGCGCAACAAGACGCTGACTGGATAGGTCAACACCGAGCCATTGG
>DATAYF010000022.1:0-6083 GCA_036272735.1 Ktedonobacteraceae bacterium | reverse complement strand
CACTCTGGTTCACCAGAGAGAGACGGTTCGCCTCCACGGGACCTTTCCAACAGAACGGTCGGGTTCCCATCGAGAAACCGCGATGGGGGAAAACGTTCTCGGTCGAGGGATCACGCTCCTCGCGAGGCCGTGCTGGGTGAGAACGGGCATATTGTCAGAACGCCCTGATGTATCGGTCAGTGAAACCAAAGCTGGCATTCCGCAAGGGAGACCAGAGTTGCGGCCGAGGCCAGATACAAGCCCCTGCGTTCACGCATGGGGTATCTGACTCCTGTGTTCAGAAAGAACGTGAACATGGACCAGGCCCATGGGAGGACCGTCGGGTGGATAGGTAGGGCTATGGGGGGGGGTGCTGGAAGCTGCCACGTGGCGAGTGAGGTTCAAATTTTTGCGTGCATGGGGAGACAAGTCGGAGGCAAGCTCCAACTCTCCATCAAGGGATCATGGGGTTTGAGCAGTGCAAGTGGACAGCCATGGAGGGAAAGCATGGGTCCGCTCTAAGGCGTCGTTAAGAAATAAATTCCGTTCGAGCTACCAGACTTAGCGTCACCTAAGTTGCTACGAATCCAGGCTCAGTCAACAAAAGACTACCGCTCTCCATCCCACTGAACCGGAAGACAACGCGAAGCGCTTCGCGTTGTCTTCCGGTTCAGTGGGATGGAGAGCGGTAGTTTATCCTTTCAGATGGATCTTGACCACGACCTCTCCATCTTTCTCAGGGAGCACCTCTGTAGTGCCTGTACGCATTTGTCCACGTAGCAGGATGCGCACTGTAACTCCTCCAACCAGATTCTTCCACCAGGAATAGACCACGGTCATCCGTAAGGTTTTGCCCTCTTGTACATAGCGTATTGGCGTCGTAAACACTTTCCCACTCCTGCGCCCAGTAAACGTCAGAAGCAGGAGCCGATCGCTCCTCATGCTATGCCATCGGGAACGCAAGATGGTCGAAACGACCGCGTTAACCAGGATTCGGACAGGCTGAGGCGGCCTGGGATGGCGAACAATCGTGTGGGTTTCGTTCATCGGTTTGCTCTTGTTTCTCTGGCCCAATTGGGCCCATGCTCTGGGCAGGCTTCCATATCATATGGGGGACTGTCCCAGGCGAGGTCCGCTGAAAGGTGCTCAAGAATCTCACCTCCCCTCCTCGGAGAGTGATGAAGCAGAGCACTGTGCGCCGACGCACACCACACGTTCTATGGCCTAAGTATATGAAATGATGTGCAAGGGTGTCAATCAGGAAAGAATGATCGTTTTCTGTACGAACGGGCCTACCAGGTTGGTGAAACGAGATGACAGGAGATAGAATAGGGCATCAAGAAAAACAGAGGTGAGGGGAACAGGCCATGCAGGATCAGAGGTGCATCAATGCAAGTGTCCCCATTGGAAGCCGGGAAACGCCCCAGACACGCGTCTGGGGCGTTTTTTTGTCTGCCGTTCTTAGCTTGTCTGAAAGGAGATCTTTCTATGTCACCCCTCTCCATCCCACGTCGTGTCCATGTGATTGGCCTGCTGGGGTCAGCGCTTCTGATCAGTGGTCTGTTCCTGCCCTGGATCATCACAACCTTTTCTGAGCCTTTCCCCCACAGTGACACCAGCTCGTTCTGGTTGCTGCTCGTGGGCCAGGTGACTTTTCTCAGGTTTGATTGGTCTTCAGGAGCAATAGTCGGCTTCTATTTCTTCCCGCTGCTTCCTCTCCTGACGGGGATTTTGACCTCCCTTGCTGGGCTTTTCGGTAAAGGGAAACGAGTCTTCTTCGTTCTCCATCTGATCTTTGTCATCGTGAGTTTGTGCGTCTTTCTCTTCATCTCCTATATCGGCTATTGCCTCTTTTACTGTGGTGCCACAGGACCGTGGGCTTTGAGAGGGACCAGAGTTCTTGCTCCAGGCTTTTGGCTGATCCTCGGTGGGTTTCTCGTTTCCCTTGGGGTGAGCATCGCTCAAAACAAGGTGTTCAAGCTTCGTGCGACATAGCGTTCTACAGAGTTGGCTCCGAGTGTGTCAGCGATCCATCCCGGGCAGACGCGTCTCCGTCAAGCTGCTCGCCTTTCGCAGGAAACACGGATGGCGCAAAGGTTTGGGCAACGGTCACCGTCCAACATCATCTTTCGCGCTGACCTTCCTTCCTGTTGGCCCCACACAGAAAATGGAGGATGAGCCTTAGTAGTGAACATCTTGCGAGGATCACTGGAGTATGGCTCGAAATATAGATGAGTTTATCACCAAAGCTGTGTCAGAGCCACTGTGGGATCTTACACAGCTTTGGTGAGACTAGGTTGCTTATCTCAGAGGGAGGCCCAGGATTCCGTGTAAAAATCACTCATAGTGAGTGATTTTTACATGGAATCCTGGGCCTCCCTCTTCCGGGGTCACTTAGTTCAGACACGCACTCATGATTTATTGGATTTGCGCGTTTTCACGGGAGAATCCAATAAATCATGAGTGCGTGGTTGCGATGGAAGCAAGTTATCCCTGCTCGATGAACGCCAGCCCTTTGAGCACATACTCCGCAAAATCTGGTGGATAGCTATGATCCAGGCTGGGGCGGATTTCAATTTCGCAGGGGAGATCGTATTCCTGCATGATCTCAACAACCTTACGCGAGATCTTCAGGCATTCAGTATCTTTGTCGCCAACGAGAATAGAGCCGCGCAGGCCAGCGGGCTTCTGGGAGGCGAGCAGAGCAGGTAGAGCCTCTAATTCAGCCTCGCGCAAGTAGGGTCCCAGAACGACGAAGCCGCGCGTCTTGATCGACTGGTGCAGCGCCATCCAGATTGCCTGACCGCCGCCCATCGAGAAGCCGCCGAGCACTACGCGTCCTGGATCGATGGAATATTCGCGAGAGAGCTTGGTCAGATGCTCGCGTATCTCGTTGATACCGATTTCGCGCTCATCCCAGACAAAAGCATCCTGCCCAACGATTTGCGAAGACTGTGGCACGGCCAGCAGCCAGTTATGAGTGATGACATTGCTCCAGTGTTCAACGGTATTGTGCATGTTGCCGGTATTACCATGCATAGCAATCAGCAGTGGAAACGCTTCTTGCTGCGCCTCTGGCTTTCTGACAAGTAATTCGGGTTGTGCATTGGCCTGTGCCTCTTTGAGACGCTGGAGACAGATCTCGGCCATTTCCTGAAACTCTGGCAGTTGTTGTAGCGAGGCCAGATCAGGATCATCTTTCAGCCATTTGGGTGGAAACCATTCGCCTCGATCTAGAGCCTCGCGGAAAATATGCAGAGCTTCTGCTGGCTTGCCGAGTTGGGCGTGCATGCAGAGACGCCAATAGGCGATTTCACGAGAGTGATCAGGGAAGCTTGCCTTCTCCTGTTCAACGAGTTCAAACGCCCGGCTGTACTCCTTAGCATTGTACAACTCCATGAGTTGCTCCTGGAGGATGTAGAAAGTCAGTTCGCTCATAATGTCTTTCTTTTCCTTTCTATCTCTGCTTTTGATACCGAGGGTATCATAGCTTATAGAAGAGGTAAATGTCTATCTTTTGTTTTAGCGTTTTGCTTCATAATTTTGAGGGGAAAGGCAATCCTGTGAATCACGTGTTGGTTCTCCCACAGGCTCGATGATACAAGGGAAAATGAGAGAAGATTCAGACAGAGAGATGGCTCGCTGCACGGATCTCCATCCTCCTCTTCGTTGTGCTTGAGCTTTTCATCATCGAGCCTGCGGGAGAACCATAAACTGACCAGCAGGCTCTTGACCCATAAAATGTCAAAAAAGGACAAACCGATTGGCAAACCACGCTATAGTTGGAACCAAAACTCGGAATAGGAAAGAAAAGGGAGCCAATTTTGTTCGAATTGAGAGAAAAAAGCGGCAAGACCGACTTTTCGAGAGTGCAATTTCAAGAGAAATTGCTTCTTTCTGCCCAAACAGAGGACACTCCGTCATATCATGCTTGACGCCAATGGGCTGTCAATGTGGCGAATTAATAAAGGCATGGAGACGCTTCTCAAGCGCATTCTTGGAAAATGGTCCTCTGGGTACCGCGTCGTTGGCCTAAGACTGGCACACTTAACCAGTGGTGCCAATGGTGTTTGCGAATTGGAGAAAGCAATCACCTTCATAACTCTACGGTAATCAAACTACCGCAAGTGCCCAGGACCCATTTTTGAACTGAAGGGTGGGAAATTGATCCGAAAGGTGAGAATCCTGCTCTCATCATGAGAGCAGTGCGCTTCAGACGTGGGATCATCCGCTCGACAGAGGGTTATTAATAGCTAAACAAAATGTTGACTTTTAGGGGTATCTCTGGTATTTTATCCCTCCGAGCGGAAGACCCTGGCCCTTGCAGGCAAGGGGATACAAGCGAGTCCTTGTTTGGGGCAGCGGTGAATGGGTTTCCACGTTCTTGCCCCTGTGAGAGAATAACTAAGAAGTAAGACGGGGTCGGCATCGGATACGCCTCTCTCCTGAACCCCAGGGAACGTGAAGGTCTGTGGAGGGACGGCTCAGACGTGGCATGCGTGCGCCTGGAGGTTATCTTTCCGAGCGATACCGATAATGATCTGGTGGATGCTTTCATCGCGGTGATCACCAGTATGGCAAGTCGTATCTATGGGCGGCGCACGTCGAAACGGCGTGCAGAAAAAATGAAGCAGTGTGTGGAACAGGTGATGAAAGCAGAGGATGCTTCGTGAAGATCATGCGTGGCTACAAGGTTGAGTTCGACCTGAATAATGAACAGATCACGGCTTGCCTCAAACACGCTGGATGTGCGAGGAAAGCCTACAATTGGGGCCTGGCGCGCAAACAGGAAGCCCGCGCGGCTGGAAATCGCATGCCATCGGCTCGTGATCTGCATAAAGAACTCAATGGACTCAAAGCCACCGAGTTTCCTTATATGTACGAAGTCAGCAAAAGCGCACCACAAGAAGCCCTGATTGACCTGGATGATGCTTTCAAGCACTTCTTCCGCAAGGCCACCTTGAAGAAACAGGGACAGTTTCGTGGCAAGTGTGGCTATCCCAAATTCAAGAGTCGTAAAAAAGGCATTGGGAGCTTCCGCTTGACGGGCGCTATCCATGTCTTTGAAAAGAGCATCCAGCTTCCGCGCCTGGGTATACTCCGTCTCAAAGAGCATGGCTATCTCCCCGTGGGTGCAAAAGTGGCGCAGGCTACCGTGAGCGAGTGTGCAGGAAGGTGGTACGTTTCGATCCAAGTAGCGCAAGAGGTAGCTGAGCCGTTGCCCGCCACTGGCCCCGTGATTGGCATCGATCTCGGCATCAAAACACTGGCAGTCGTCTCCGATGGCCGCGAGATCCCCAATCCCAAAGCCTTGCGCACTCGTTTGAAGAAGCTACAACGCCTTTCCCGTTGGCACTCGCGCAAGCAGAAATGCTCAGCCAACCGCAAAAAAGCCCAACAGAAATTGGCTCGTATGCATGCCAAGATAGCTCATATCCGCGAAGATGGCTTGCACAAAGCCACCGCTTCCCTGGTGGCAAAAACCAAGCCAGCAGAGAAGCGGCCTGCCGTAATCGGCATCGAGGATCTGGGCGTATCGGGCATGCTCAAGAACCGTAAGCTGGCCCGTGCCATCGCGGATGTGGGCCTGTCTGAGTTTCGTCGGCAATTGACCTACAAAGCCGAGCAAGTTGGCGTGCAGATCCATGTCATCTCCCGGTGGGAACCATCGAGCAAAACGTGTTCCGGCTGTGGCTGGTATCATGCGGATTTGCAGCTCGCTGACCGGGTCTATGTGTGCCAGGAGTGCGGATTGGTGATTGACAGAGATCTGAATGCAGCGCGAAATCTAGAACTTTTGGCGTATCTTGAATTGATGAGTACCGCGAGTTACGCGGGATTTGACGGCTCTGGACAGGGCGGCTCTGGCTTCTCAGCAATGAGAAGTGAAACTGCTCTGGTTGAAAGAGCAACCGAACCGGGCGATTATGGCTTTGTCCATAAAAGTTCAAGTTTCGGATAACGGAAATGAGCCACGTTTCGGAGAAATGAACAGGGAGGAAAAGTCTGAAGAGAAGCCTCGGACTTGTTTGAGTGACCTGATCAGTGACGGTGGTTTGTATGGTATCCTGATGACAAGAGAAATGGTGAGTCAGAAGGAGCAA
>DATAYF010000021.1:0-5261 GCA_036272735.1 Ktedonobacteraceae bacterium | reverse complement strand
TCACTTCCCCCCAGACAGAACTGGTTTCATGGGTGTTACCACCGCTTATCCCTCTTGTCGGTACCGTTTCAGCGGTCTGCACAAGCCATTACGGCCGTACGTTGGGTAATAGTGAGCTTCCGTACCCTTGCAGGTGTGACTCTGTGTAGGGCATCCCGCATTTTCAGCAGAAATGAGATGCAGCGTGCTCCAGGTCTTCCGTTCGCCCCTATTCTCTCGTAGAGAGAGTCTGCCAGAAGAGTGGGATAGAGGAGCAGAGATTACATACACCCCTATCTTCTGGTCCAGCGTTTCAGCCATCTTTGGCTGGCATCCGCAAATAGGCCAGAGGGACTGGAATTCAGCCAGTGTAGGTTTAACCATACACGCTTTGCACTGACCACTCAGAGGAGCGATGACTTCCTCTTACGTGGCCTTTGGCCCCGACATGCTACACTCCCCCCTTACTTTGGGAATTCAAGCCGAATGGCAGGGATCAGTCGGGTATGCACAGGGTCTTCCAACAACCCTGATACCTTTCGGTACGCTCACTTTCCGCCGCTGATGCCGCGCACCATCTCGTTGCGCATCCCGTGGGGTCTGGCTCACTGGGAATTCCACCGTAACTCCGAAATGAAATGAGCACAAAGTATCCAAAAAGCTCCTCGCAAGCTCCGCAATATTCCATGGTAACTCCGAAAAAAATGTAAATGCTTTTCCTGTTCATTTATACAGCTATTTCACAGTTACTCTTTTGATGGCATGGTGATGAAAGCAAGCAAAGATCGGCTTATGTGAGAAAGGAGGGCCGAAGTAGTCAGCACAGAATGCCAGAGGTCTCCGTGTGTACCTTGCGTCGCCGGTTGGGCGTCAATCGCCGCTGGAATTACCAGAGGCCAATTGCCACTTACTCCAATCGCATGTCTGTTGCGGCTCTGTGGGAAGCTGCACCACGATATATATACTTTTGTTGAAGGACCATCGGCAAGGTAAATATGAAGCAGGTGCCCTGTCCCACAGAGCTTTCCACGGTAATACGCCCGCCATGTGCCTGTACCAGTTGCTCAACGATGGCCAGTCCGAGGCCGCTCCCCCCTGTCTCACGGGTACGGGAGGTATCGGCACGGTAAAAGTGTTTAAAGATAGAAGGCAAGTGCTTGGCTGCGATGCCCACCCCATTATCCCGTACAGATACCTGCACTTCTTTTTGCATAGCCTGTGCGCTCACCCGAACCTCCCCTCGCTCAGGCGTATATTTGATCGCATTACTCAACAGATTGCGCAGAATTTGCCCTATCCGTTGTGCATCTGCCTCGACCAGTGGCAGATCGGATGCGATATTGGCGGAAATGGAGATCTTCTTGTTCTCTGCCTGAAGGGATAGAGCATTGATCGCCTTGGTGATGACGTCCTCCAGCGCGATGGGAACTCGTTGCAGGCGCAATTGTCCTGCTTCAGCCAGGGCCAGGTCCTGGAGGTCTGTGACCAGACGACTCAGGAGCATGGCTTCTTCATAGATTGATGCAATGACTGCGGAATCTGGCGTGATCACCTGGTCCTGGAGCGCTTCAAGATAAGCGCGAATAGTGGTGAGCGGTGTTCGTAGCTCATGCGCAACATTGCTCAATAATTGGCGGCGCAGATGCTCTTCACGCTCCAGGCTATCTGCCATTGTATCAAAGGCGTGCGCCAGATCGCCGATTTCGTCTTGCCTCCGAACCTGCACTCTCTGCGTGAGATTCCCCTGCTCCAATTGTCTGGCCGCACGGGTTAAGGCGCGAACTGGTTTGAGAATGGTCCCCGATAACATAATTGCCAGGACACCGGCCACACACCCGGCTACGAGAACGGCGCGTTCCAGCGCACGATTCACAGAATCAATAAAGTTTGTATTCGTCAGTGGCGCTGGCGGACCAGAAGCTACGATTCTCCCATCGGTGGACATAATGCGTACTGCTCTGCCGGGTGGAAATGGGGCTCCGGGCAAGGGAGATGTTCCTGCGTTTGTGCTTTCAAGCGTGAGGAACAAGGGAATCGTCAGTGTCTGCCCGACGAGCTTGCGTGCCGAATCGGCGACAATGAGCTGGTTAGGGTTAATGACAAGCGTCCTGACCTTATTTTGGGTCGCGCTTTGCTCAATCAAGGCTTGCAACCGCTGCGCATCCTGGGGCTGGTGATACATGGCCTGAATTTGAGAGATCAACCCTTGATCATTCGTCTGTTCGTTGTCCAGGTAATGTTGAAATCTGTCTCGTGTGATCTGGCTGGCAAAGACAGCATATGCTCCTAACGCTATCATTACGACGAGCATGAACATCAGTATCAAACGTACTCGTAGACTACGAATCCTCATCCTCATTCTCTTTTCGTAATTTATAGCCAACTCCATATACCGTATGCAGATAGATGGGCTGATCAGGGAAAGGCTCAATTTTCTTGCGCAAGTTCATAAGGTGCACATCAATGGTACGATCAAAACCCTCGTAGTCAATGCCAAAGACCCTCGTGACCAGTTCAGCACGGCTAAAGGCCCGGCCCGGTTCCCTTGCCAGCGTCTCCAGGAGCTTGAACTCTTTGGGGGTGAGACGAACGACAATATTATGCAACCTGGCTTCATGCGCGACAAAATCTACAACGAGATCGCCCAGGCGCAGCACTGGTAGACGATCATCCTCTTTCTGCTGGTGTGCGCGTCGCAACACCACTCGCACGCGAGCGACGAGTTCGCGTGGACTGAAAGGCTTCGTCAGGTAATCATCAGCTCCCAGATTCAGACCGAGCAATTTATCGTCCTCGGTCGATCTGGCAGTCAACATAATAATGGGAATGTCACATTCAGCGCGGAGAATACGACAGACATCAAGCCCATCAATGCTTGGCAACATCCAATCCAGGATGATCAGGCTCAGTTGTTTCTGTCGGGCCAGTTTCAGGGCCTGGGGTCCATCAGAGGCAATGATGGCCTGATAACGCTCTTTCTCAAGGTAGATGCGGATCAGGTCTACTATTTTTCTATCGTCATCGACGACCAAAATTGTGTGCTGCATATTTCCTTCTGGAGCTTATTGAACTAGCTTTCGCACGTTCGTACGTTCGTATAGAGCAAAGATGCGTTCCTCTCGCTGTGCTTAGTATAGAAGAAAAATATAAAGTGTATAGAAGAAAAATATAAAGTTTGTATGAAGACTGCGGAAATGAAAAGAAAGACAGCGCATTGTGGCATGCTCGGCGGGGCTACTTGCTATCCCTTGCGCTGGCAAAACGAACAGTATCTTGATGGCTTCTTTATAAGATCTTCATAATGCTCCTGCTATAGTTGGATGTGTCGAGAAGGGAAACTCCAAAAAAGCAATGCCATCCGAGATGAAGAAAAATTATCGCGATTCTCTGACTCATATCAAACATATACCTATAGTTACTATATATTATCGCCTAATATGTTTTTTATGGTTTTTGAATGTAATTTTATAAAATATTTACTATTCCCTAAAAACTTTTTTACTATTGCACTGTATCATTGAGAGCAGCGGGTTGATGACAATGCTGTTGCTCGTTCGGAAAACTTTTTTGTTGGTTGTCCATCTGAGTGAAAGGAGTGTCTATTGATCGAGACAGAGGAAGTTCATAATCGACAGCAAGAGACAAAAGATGTCTACAAGCCTCCCTTACTTGCACGTTGGAAGACGCATTGTCTGCAGGTAGTGCGCTTTGGTCTGGTAGGCGGCGTCAACACCGGGCTGGATTTACTCGCCTTAAATGCTCTCCTCTTGCTGTTGCCAACGAACCGGACCTGGTTGATTCTGGCCTATAACGTCGTCGCATATAGCTTTGGTGCGTTCAATAGTTTCTTACTGAATAAGTACTGGACATTCCGCAATAAGCAGAGCATGAGCTGGCACGAATTAATACGTTTTGCTTGCACAACCTTTTTCGGGATGGTGGTGAATACAATGCTTGTCTGGGCGATACGTACTTTCCCTCATCCCTTCGTTCAAAGCATGATCCTCTGGACGAACATTTCTAAGGTCCTTGCAATCATTGTCTCTGCTTTCATTTCGTTTCTCGGCATGCGTCTCTGGGTTTTTGTGCAAAAGCCATGAAACAGCAATTTCTGTAAGCAGGCGATCTAGGTGAAGAGAGGAATGTATGTCTCATCATTTTGAGCAAATCAATAAACAAGTTTCAACGTCGGCTGTAACCGCTGCCGAGTCCAGCGCAGAACACACTGATACCAGATTGAAAACCACCCATAGTCTCTCTGTTGTGTTGCCAGCATATAACGAAGAACATGTTATCGCGATGACTATACATAATGTACTCATTCAGCTTGATCGCTGGGGTATCGACTATGAGATCATCGTCATAAATGACGGCAGCAAGGATCGGACCGCGGCTCTTGTTACCGAGATTTCCGCTGTCCATCCTCAGGTTCGCCTGATCAACCATGTCACTAATCAAGGATATGGGGCAGCGCTCGTCAGTGGCTTTGCCGCAGCATCAAAGGGCCTTACGTTCTTTATGGATTCTGATGGGCAGTTTGCGATTGAGGAACTGCGTAGCTTTTTCTCCTATATTGATACCTGTGATGCCGTGATCGGGTACCGCCTCAATCGCCAGGATACCTGGATGCGCAAAGTGAATGCCTGGGGATGGAAATTGCTTGTTCGTCTCGTGCTGGGCGTTTCTGTCCGTGATATCGATTGTGCATTCAAGCTTCTGCATACGCAATGGCTCCACGAATCCCCTCTGGAGACCCGAGGAGCCATGATCAATGCAGAATTACTCTACAAGTTGAATCAAACACATCATTTCTATAAAGAGATCGGCGTTCATCATTTCCCTCGGCGCGCTGGTCGTGCGACTGGTGCTAAGATCAGCGTGATCTTACGTGCTTTTGGAGAACTCTTCTCTTATGCGGCCAAATGGAAGCATGAAGGAATAAAGCAGAGATAACGTTATGTCAGATGATACGCGCATATATCGTCTGAAAGTTGCTTGACTATCATACAGGAGGATAACATACATGCAAACGGAAAACATATCTTTTACAACGCATAGCCAGGGCGATACTTCTGCACAGGATGTGGGACGGCGTGAAACGATCGCACCGACACGCACCTGGCATCGCATCGCGCTCGCTTTGATTGTCGTCATCGCGGCGTTTTTGAACTTTTTTCAACAGCAACAAAATGGCTATGGAAACCAATTTTATGCTGCCGCCGTCAGAAGCATGCTTGATAGCTGGCATAATTTCTTCTTTGTCGCCTTTGATCCGGCTGGCT
>DATAYF010000020.1:0-8364 GCA_036272735.1 Ktedonobacteraceae bacterium | reverse complement strand
GGAAGTGCAGTCGAAGGTCACAGACGCCTGCTTGTTCACGGAGCCAGCCTTCCAGTTGTTTGGGCGCGTGCGTGGTTCCATTGTCCAAAATGAAGATCACGTTCTCGACCTTGCGCCGAAGCGCTTCAGGAATGATGACTGCTTGCACAAAGGTCTGGAAATCGACAAAACGCTTGCATTGGCGACAGATTCCGTACACCTTGCCCGGTAAGCTCTCCGTGACTTCAAAGAGGCCTTTTTTCGACTGAGATGTGACCCGAAACCTCAGTCGAAAAAATGTAAGGATTTGCAAGAACATGGGAAACACGCTCCTCTCGTGTGCAGAAGCTGTCTGAACAGCAGTAACGGTTGCTCCCACAGGTGCACGTCTCGACCTGCACACGAGAGGAGCGCTCCCTCCTTCTTCAAGAGGCTCGGGGATGGATGGTCTGCTCCTCTCTTGCAGCAGTCACCTCTGTAACCGTTTCTGAAACATGCGGCTAGTGCAACATGTTCTAAACTCACATTGCTGTGAGTTGGCTTGTACAGCCATGCGACGGAAACAGCAGCGTCGCACCTCTCCCAATATACGAGAGGGGTTTATCACGCAAAAGACGTGATAGATGCTTTCATTGATGCATCAACATTGAGATAAGTAGAGCATAGTTCAGTGGTTTGGTCATTTGTTCTATCCCTTAGAGCGGTTCGGTCAGTGCCCCCAGCTTGTCTGTCAGGATAGTATTCTCCGCATAGTCCACCGGACAGGCGATGATCGAAACGGTCTCCTCCGAGAGCGCGCGTTGGAGGGTCGGCAGCAGATCTTCTGCTCGCCCAATCCAGTACCCCTTGGCTCCAAAGCTCTCGGCATATTTCACCAGGTCGGGGTTACCAAAGGCGATGTGGGAGTCGTGCCCCAGTTCCAGGTCCATTTTCCACTTGATCAGGCCATAGGTCCCATCCACCCAGACTAACACCACAAAGGGGATCTGTTCCCGCATCGCCGTCTCGATCTCCTGCGAGTTCATGAGAAAGGCCCCATCGCCCATCACGGCCAGGACTTTGCGCGCAGGCTCGGCCAGCCTGGCGCCAATGGCTCCCGGCAACGCAAAGGCCATCGTGGAGAGCCCGTTGGAAATCAGGCAGGTGTTGGGCTGATAGGTCGGGTAGAGACGAGCCATCCACATCTTGAGCGCGCCGGTATCGGCCAGGACGATGTCTGATTCGCCCATGGCGGCGCGAATATCGGCCACCAGGCGTTGCGGCTTGACCGGATAGGACCTATCGTTCTTGCCCTTCTCCAGCTCTTCGTGCAGCAGGCGACGGATTTTCCTCTCCGTCGGGGTCAAGCCTGGCCTCGCTTTCACCTCTTGCGTGAGGGCGTCAAGCGACTGCGCAATGTTACCTTCGAGTCCCACCGCCACAGGATAGTGCGCATCGACCTGGGCAGGATAGCGATGGATGTGCAGGATCTGTTTCTCACCGTTGGGATTGATTTGCACCGGATCAAATTCTTGCAGATCATAGCCCACACAGACAAGGACATCGGCCTCGTCAAAGCCAAAATTGACGTAATCATGGCGCATAAAGCCCATGGCCCCCAGTGCGTTGGGATGATGATCGGGAAAGACCCCCTTGCCCATGAAGGTGGTGGCCACCGGGATCTGCAGACGCTCCGAGCAGCGGATGAGCGCATCGCGCGCCTGATTGCGCACGGCGCCATGACCAGCCAGGATGATGGGTTTCCTGGCCGCCCTCAGGACTTCCCCTGCCCGTGCGATCTGCGTGGCCGAAGGAGAGGCATCACGTACAACATTGATCGCGAGGGGTTGAGCTCCCGGCGGCATGGGTAAGGCTTCGATATCCTGGGGAATGGCGAGATAGACCGCGCCAGGCCGCTCCGTTTGAGCGAGCTTGAAGGCGCTGCGCACCATCTCTGGGATCGCCTCTGGAGATGGAACGAGAGCAGCCCACTTCGTGGCGGGCTTGAACATGCTGACCAGATCAACGATCTGGTGCGACTCTTTATAGATGCGATTGATGCCCACCTGGGCGCTGAGTGCGACCAGTGGGACACTGTCAGTCGTCGCATCCGTCGTGCCAAGCAACAGGTTAATGGCACCGGGTCCCAGCGTCGCCAGGCAGACGCCAGCCTGACCGGTCAGCCGCCCATAGATATTGGCCATGAAGGAAGCGCCCTGCTCATGACGAACAAGGAGAAAGCGAAGAGACGACCCATTAAAGGCATCGACCAGGTGAATGTTCTCTTCCCCAGGGATGCCAAAGACATAGCGAACACCCTCATGTTCGAGGCACCGCACCACAAACTGTGCAGCGGTCATGGTGGCTACTTGTACCATAAAAGTGACTCCTCTTCTCAGTTCCAGGTCTGCCAGGACGCAGACCCCTATGCTCTGCTTGACACGCAACAGACCATCAGTGATGCTTCTCCCTGGTTGTATCCTGTGTGTCGTCTGCCGTCAAGCAGAAACATACCTCATTTACCGTCGTTTCATTCAAAAGAGGCGTGGAAACGCAAAAGTTAGAAACATCGCTGCTGTCCGTTCTCTTTCGCGCAACACCACATCCCACATCCAACAAATCAGCCTGAATGGTCAACCCTCAGGCGGCAGCTGTTCGCCACAGCAGGGCACTGCATGATGGGTGCCGCATCTCGTAGACTGAAAAATATGCTGTTGGGAGGCGAATAAGCCAGAAATTGGGAATCGTGTCGAACCTTCACCAGAGGAAAAAGAGGCGAGAGTGGTGTGGATAAAGGGTTCTCGACGAGAGCATTTTCGTCCGCACCACTCTCGCCTCTTTTCCATGTAGAACAGCAACAGCCTACAACCCATTTGTGCTCTGTGAAGCATATGTTGGATCTGTCTCACTCTTGATGATTCAGAAATTGCAGAGCTATGGAGAGATTTCGAGAGAGGGTTTCTGAAGTGGATAAACATTTTTCACGCGCCCTGCTGATGAGCTTTTATCACCAAGAGTGAGACAGATCCTATTTTTATTCGACAAACGACAGATACATCCTTTCAGTAGGTTCCGTGGGTTCCGTTTCCCTCATCTATTTGGCTAAATTACAGCGTAAAGATTGATAGCATGCCGATGTATCCGGCGTTGCTGTCAAGAAAGACATCCTTCTGTGGCTACGCAAACGGGGCATAGTCATAGCTGTCGCCAAATTCAAGGCGAACGACTTGAATTTGCGAACTGCGAGCAGAGAGTGCCGTTGCTAGTTGATCCGGCTCTGGCCCATGAGGCTGATAATGAACAGGGATGACACATTTGACGCCAAGCCACTCAGCCGCGCGTGCTGCTTCAGCAGGGGGCAATTCCATGAGAGCCGGATTGGCGCCAATTGGGAGGCCTCCAATACCCAATAGCGCAACCTCTGGTTGATACAGCTCTCCCCAGATTTTGTAATCACCTGAAATGGAGTTGTCACCACCACAGAAGATCCGGGCGCCTCTATCCGTCGCAATGAAAAAGCTCAGCGGCTGATCGATTAACATCTCATTCCCTGATGGCATACTTGACCAATGCCGTGCAGGCACGGCCTTTATCCAGACATCACGGAAGCGATACTCACAACCCGAAAGCATCGGAACTGTCCGTCCAGCGGAAATATGCACCTGTTTAACTGCATACTCAAACAAAGCGGTACCAGCGACTAACAAGGCATTGCCTGCCTTCATAATGTCGATGGCTTGCCCTCGATGGTCATAGCCTGCATGCGTCACTATTACGAGATCGACAGCAGCGAACTCCTGGGGAGCAAAAGGACTCTCCGGTAGTCCCGCAAGCAATCCTTCAGATCCCTGGAGATAGGGATCGACCAGCATACGTGTTCCCTGCTCGGTAACGATCTCATATGCAGCCCAACCGACCCGACGGATCTTCGCAGGATGCTCAATAGAAGAGACTGCATGGTCCATCTTCATCGCCTTTCTTCAATGTAGTGGACAAGAGAAGAGCAATGTGTGCGTAAGAAACGTGTATCAGTACTAACGCGCTCTATCTCTAGCTTCAACAAAGTAAGCGGGGTCTGTTGGCTCGATGCCTCATCCCGTTCGCTCCTTGCCTGAGTAGGGCAGTACTACTCTTCATTCCAAGATAGGAATGAGCTAATCAGGTTTAGCGAACTCGTCAGCGATGAAATCAAAATAGCTTCACGAGCCACTTTGTCCTCTCTCGTTTGCCTGCAACAATCTCGTTGCGCATTCCGTGGGCGATGCTGCAGACTTGGACATTGAGCTTCCACCCTTACCGCCAGATCTACCTTTCCCGGATCTCCCACTGCCTTTTGCCATGATACTGCTCCTTTCTTAGAAACGAACAATCTCTAAACAGACGGAAGGATTTTCCTCCATCTCTATTTGGAGTACGCTTGCTTTAGATAATATGGTGACTCAGCATTGCCATGAATGTGCAGGCATGGTTCTGTCAGAACTCAAACAACACTCTGGCAAGTCAGCCATATTTCTGCTATGCTGATCGTATCAAAACGGGATTCAAAAAGGTTGTGTTGCAAAAACGAGGAAAGAAAAAATTGAACGTGAGGACCCTCTTCAATTTCCTTAGGCAACCACTCCAAAGAGTTCTGCGACCAGTGCAACCTGCCCTCCCACATCATCTTTTGCCACGCCTTGTACTTGCCCTTTCCTCATCACATTCATTATTTCGTATCCTTGTAAGGTTCTCCACGCGGTCTCGAACGAGAAAAAGCCCATCCCCGGCTTCGTCGAGCGTTGGGGAAAGGTTGGATGAACCGATGGTCTTGTTCAATCAGATTGTTGAGGTATTTCACCTGCCTCAGTTCACAGCTTTCGGGAATGATGCCCACTACTTTGAGTTCATTGAATGCTTTGGGATAGGCAGCGTTTTTGTCGACGTTGATCACACGTGGTTCATTGGTATGAGAGGCAGCGAGCGTTTTGAGCAAGAAGCAGGTGGCTGCTTGTGCATCTCTGGTTGGGCTGAAAAAGAAATCGAGCGTGTTTCCCTGGGAGTCAACTGCACGGTAGAGATATACCCACTGCTTTTTCACTTTGATGTATGTCTCATCAACCCGCCAGGAGTCCCACGTCATCTTCAACTGAGGGCGGCACCGCCGTTCAAGTTCAGGCGCATAATGTTGAACCCATCGATAGATCATCGTATGATCGACATGCAGTCCTCGCTCCACCATCATTTCCTCAAGGTCACGGTAGCTCAAAGAATAACGGAGATACCACCTCACACACAAGAGAATACTGTCGGACTGGAAGTGGCACCATTTGAACGGATTCTGCTCTGACATAACCTCTCTCTTTCGCTCGTTTCCCTTTACTGTACCAAATCAGCTTTCTTTTTTGCAACACAACCCCTCCTCATGCTATCCAGCGTGTCTGCAAGAATGCCTTTTGAAAACCTCTTTTTGTTCCAATTCCCAACCCATCTCTCAGAGATGTTCTCTCTCTGCGCCTTTCAATGCGGCTGGTCGGCGCGTCGCACGGTGGTGATCAGGTCACCGTGTGCGCGTCGGATGCCTCGGACTCCTCTTTGACGCCAGGGCGTGGTGAGAGGATCACGGTCAGGGTAGTGACGCCCTGGGCGGGATGCACGGTTTTGCCACCAATGTCGGCTGACCCGGACGGACCTGAAAGCAGGACGGCGTAGGCGGCCTCCTGGAACCTGGGGTGCTGGTAGGCGTCATGGATGTTCTCGACGAGGTCGGCGGGGTCGAGGAGCACCACGAGGTGCTGCGCGAGCACGGCAATGGTGTTGACTTCCAGCTCTTTCTCTGTGACCAGGATCGATCCGGTCTCGGCCACACCCAGCGGCGTTCGCACGATCGTGACGTCGACATCGGCGGGCGCGGCCCAGTCGGAGAACGTTGCCGGGGTGACGGTTCCTGTGAGCTCGGGAACCGCAGCGCAGATGCGCCGAGCGTTGGGGAAGGTCGCGGAGAGCCACTGGTGCAGGTCGGCTGGCGGCTCGGTCACGGTTGTGCCGTCGAGCTGTGCCAACGCGGCGGTGAATCGGTCGATCAGGCCAGCGGGTGCCTGGTGGAAGTCAGGAACCTCCGGCAATTCACGTAACGGTGGGTGGTGCTCGCGGATCGTGGTCAGAATCTCCTCACGTGCGCTCATGTTTCCCTCCTTCCGTTCCCGGCTCTGTTTGCTGAGCCGAGGTGTCCGGGTGATCGCCGGTGCGGTTGCGGGCGTACCACTGGTGAAAGGTCTCGGCCGCCGGGCTCGGTAGCTCGCGGTGGCGCCCCCACGCATTGAGGCGGTTGTAGATCGCAAACCGCGGCAGGACCTTCAGCGCCTCCTCACCAGCCTCGGCGGCTACCCGGTAGGCCTCGGGGTGGCTGAGCACCGAGTCCGCGACCTTCATTGCCGCCTTCTTGGTCGTGGAGAACTCGCCCTTAGCGTCCATCACCTCGCGCCACTGATAGATCTGCTCGTGGATGTTGATCTGCACCGGGCAGACATTCGAGCAGCTGCCGTTGAGCGTCGAGGAGAAGGGCAGCTCGCTGTAACGACGGATGTCGAAACTAGGCATCATGATGATCCCGATCGGCCCCATGTACGTGGAGCCATAGCTCAGGCCGCCGCTACGCCGGTAGACCGGACAGGTGTTCATGCACGCCCCGCAGCGGATGCACTTCAAAGACGGCCAGAACCGCTCGTCGCCGAGTCGAAGCGCTCGACCGTTGTCGACCAGCACAATGTGCATCTCGCCATCGGCGCGCGGGGCTGCGAAGTGCGAGGTGTACTGCGTGATCCGCTCCCCGGTCGCGCTGCGGGTTAACAGCCGGATGAACACGGCGAGTTCCTTGACGCCAGGGACCAGTTTTTCGATCCCAACCGAGCAGATCCGCAGCTTCGGAACGTTGGCAGAGAGGTCCGCGTTGCCCTCGTTGGTCACTGTCACGATGGCACCGGTCTCAGCAACCGCGAAGTTGGCGCCGGTCATTCCCGCCTGCGCTTGCAGGATCATCGGGCGAGTGTGCTCGCGCATCACATGAGCCAGATAGACCGGGTCCGGCCGGTCCTGCTCAGAGCCGTACACACGGTGAAACAGGTCGGCCACGTCCTGCGGCGTCTTCTGGAGCGCCGGACCGACGATATGGCTCGGCGGCTCATCGTCGAGCTGCTGGATCCGCTCTCCCAGGTCGGTCTCGGTGACCTCGATCCCGCGCTGCCCCAGGAACGCGCGTGTGTTGCACTCCTCGGTCAGCATCGACTTCGACTTCACGAGCCGCTCGACACCATGCGAGCTGAGGATCTCGTAGACGATCTGGTTGTGCTCGTGGGCGTCACGTGCCCAATGCACCTGCACACTATTGCGCTTCGCGCGCGCCTCGAACAGCTCAAGGTAATGCGCGAGGTGAGAGAGCGTGTGCTCCTTGATCTGCGATGCCAGCGTCCGCAACTGCTCCCACTCCGGGACCTCGCGGGCCGCCGCATCACGCCGCTCACGCAGACCCCAGATCAGCTTGTCGAACGCGTGCTCGTGGGTGTCCTCCTCGAGGAACGCGAGCGCGTTGCGCGCCTGGTCAATCGGTTTCATTGGGCACCTCCGTTCAAGACCTCGGCCAGGTACAGGAAATGGAAGTCCTCGCGGTTGCGGTGCGAGCACCCCTGCAGATGCATCAGGCACGACATGTCCGTCGAGACGACGTAACGCACGCCGGTGGCACCGATGCGCTCGAGTTTGTCGTTGCCTATCGCGGCCGAGACGGCCTCCTCGGTGACTGCGAACGTCCCGCCAAACACGCAGCACTCATCAGGGCGGTCGAAGTCGACGACCCTCACGCCTTTGATCTTCTCGAGCAGGCTCCTCGGCTTTGAGAACCACGGATCGTTGGGCCGCTCGCTCATCGACTGCTCAAACAACCCGCGGATCGCCGAGCAGCTCACATGCAACGCCACCTCGTGCGGGAATCGGGCCCACGGAAACTCCTGCACATGTAGCACGTCGCAGAGGAACTCCGATAGATCCCACACGTGCGATGACACCTGTCGGCGCGCGGGCGTGTCGGGCGCCGCGGTAAACTTGTTGCGCAGATGATGCACACAACTTCCCGATGGCGCAACAATGTGCTCATAGCGAGCGAAGTTGCGCACGAACAACTCCTCAGTCGCCTTCGCTTGCTTGAATGCGCCACTGTTCGCCATCGGCTGCCCGCAACACGTCTGATCGAACGGATAGTCCACCTCGACACCCAGCTTCTCGATCAGCTCCAGCGTCGCCACCCCTGCCCTGGGATAGAACATATCCATATAACACGGAACCATCAGAGCAACACGCATGCCGATCCCCTCCTCGTCCTGCCGTTCGTCTGCATAAGTATGCTTTGCCACATAGACGTCTCCTTTCTTTGTGTAG
>DATAYF010000019.1:0-9648 GCA_036272735.1 Ktedonobacteraceae bacterium | reverse complement strand
GGTTGAAACGCGGGGGCTTTCGCCCTCGGATTTCTGTAAAGTCGCTCCTTTACCCGAAGCATTTAGGAGAAACACCAAGCACAAACACTTTGTATGTGCTTGGTGTTTCTCCTTATCTTGGCAAAACTAGAGATCGCGCAGTGCCTCCACTACTGGACGACGCGAGACGACCTGTGTGCTCACGACAGCGGTGACCATAGATGCAACCGCCGCAACGACCATCAGGATCAGGTAGAGCCACGGAATAGCAAGAACCTCTGGTGGTGGATCAAACACTCCTGTGAGGATGGTTACGAGCATTTGGGCGACACCAAACCCGAGTGCTATACCGATGATGGCACCACTCACTTGAATCACCACACCTTCACTCCACAGAAATGCCCCGAGCTGGCTGCTCCTAGCCCCTAAAGCAGCAAGCAACGCAAAGGTGCGCCTTCTTTCAGCCAGGCCCAACGCCAGGATTAGACCCATCGCTCCCGCTAGCAGCAGTATTGCAAAGGTCAATTCTAGATTGGTGAGGCCGCGGAGATCGACGGAGGTAAGGCTGGAACCAATGAGGCGTTGCGTCGAACCAATATCAGTGACTCTGGCACCTGGCAGGGGCTTCACAATCTGACGCGCTGCTAGAGCCACATCTGTCGGATTGCCATTTGTACGCATCAACACAACCTCTGCCTTATTGTTGCCTGTCTGTTGCGCAATATAGTTCGCATTGGCGATCAAGAAGGAATCTTTCGGGGCAGTTGGAAATTCTCGCACTACCCCCAGGAAGTGAAACGTGACCATATGATACTGGTGATCGCTGCTACGTTGTAGGCGTAGATTGATCTGATCCCCTAGATTTAACTGGTACGTGGTAACTGTTTCCTGGGAGACCAATATACCATCGGGATGATTTGCAAGCGTCGCCAGCACTGCCTGGGCATTTCCACCTACAAAAAAGGCGTTGGACATGGTAGTTGCTTCACCAATGTGCGCGGGATCAATACCATAAAGATCCTGTAAATCGTTGCCGACATACGCGAAGCGATGCTGCATCGTTTGGGTGCTAGACACACCTGGCAGGGCCTTCAACTGTGATTGCATACTGCTCGGCGCAAACGCCGAAGAACCGGTAACAGTTACATCTGCACCATTGGTAAGTTCAGCATCTACCCGTGCTTGTGCGTTATAAGTAGTATTGAAGACTGCCGTTGACGTTGCAAAAGAGAAGGCCAGAGCGACGAGTACCACACCACGCGCGATGCGTAGGTGCTGCCGCCCCAAAGATGCGGAGACGAGTCCAGCAAGCTTTCTGGCGATGGGACGCAGGAGAGCCGCAAGCGCACGCCGTCCATGTTCAATGCCACCTCCACACAGGCGCATAGCTAACAATGCCACTCCGATCCACAGGCAGAGGGGAGCGAGAAACGTCTCATATGCTACTGATGTCTCTGGTACTCCTTCTGGCGCAAGAATGACCTGGTACCCCGTACTGGCCGTGCGCCAGAAAACAAGCGCGGCAATCACCAGGAGAAGTACATCAAGGTAGAAACGCTGCCAGAGTGGCTGGTGTCCACGCCCCACCACAGAGCGTGCAGCCATGACCGTAGCGCTGCGTGCCTGCATCCATGCAGGGTAGAGGACAACGACTATCGCCAGGATAAACCCTACGAGTGACGCGTTGATCGTCCAGAGTATGGTCGTTGTGCTTGCAAATAGGCTCATCGATGCAATCACTCCGGCTGCAAGAGAGGCAAGTCCGATACCCAATACGATGCCGCCCACACCTACGATGATTGCTTCTAGTGCCGCCAGGTTGAGTATTTGCGTAACAGATGCTCCACGCGTGCGCAACAATGCCTGTTCCTGGCGACGGCGTTCTGTGCCAGAGACCGCCACTGCCATTGTGAGCAGCATTGCCAGGATTGCGCCCGGTAATCCCAGGAACAAGAAGAGGACCAGAGCATACAAAGCATCCTTGCGCACACTATCGAGACGTGCAGCCAGATTGTTGCCGATCAACGCACTACCCGCAACACGTGCTTCGAGGTTATTTGCCAATTGCTGTACGTACACAAATGCGCTGTTGGGATCAGTTGGTAAATTTCGCGTGATTCTTACATGAAATTGCTGGCGCACCGAGTCGGGATGTACTGTGGCTTGAGGATCGAAAACTTGATGCCACTGCCTGGCTGGCAATATAAGAACATTATCCGGCGGTGCCTGAGGAGTGGCACTGGATGGCACGCCAACTACCTGAAAGAGCGAATCGGCGTTAGGAAGATCAATAACACCAGCAATTTTTACTGGTACCGAGGGCAATCCTAAACGCTGAATCATCACAGTATCGCCGACCGTGGCATGGAGATTGGAGGCTGTCTGTTGGGCCACAAGGACGCCATCCAGTGACCCGATAAGTAGGCGAATTTGTGTGGGAAAATGCTCGCGATAGTGCAGACCCAGCCCAACAACTTTGCCAGGGCCAGTTGTCTGAGTTGTTCCACCTGTTGTAGCTACGAAACCAGCAGTCGTGCCGTAGCCGACCTGCTCTAACCCTGTATACGCGGTGGATTTGCCAATGGCGTTCGCGATAGCGTTGCTGTCTGTACCAGGTGAAAGCTGAACCTGCCAGTCTACGGGGACATCTGCTGCCGCACGCTGCGTCATTGATGCGGAACTAGAAGCGATGAACACACCGATCGAAGCCAGCATGGCAATGGTGAGTGCAATACCTACGATTGCACCCAGTAAACGCCCGGAGCGATAAGTAAGCAAGCCTTTCAGCCAGAGGGTTATAAGCATTACCCTTTTACCTCCAAAACACCATGCTGCATATGCCACACGGTATCCATCCGCTCTGTCACGATCTGATCGTGTGTGGCTATGACAAGAGCGGTCTCTGTACCTTCAAGTGCAGCCAGCAGGACATCGAACAAATGCTGTGCCGTAGGATGATCAAGCTGGCCCGTTGGTTCATCTGCTAGAATAAGTTTTGGCCGCGAGGCCAGCGCTCGTGCTACCGCGACGCGTTGTGCCTGTCCACCGGAGAGTTCTTCGGGGAGTTTATCGGCAATAAACAGTAACCCTATGCGATCAAGGGCATTGAGAGCCGCCGCCCTGGCTTTTTCTGGGCTGGTCTGACCAAGCAATAAGGGGATCTCTACATTTTCAACAACGCTCAGTGCCGCCAGGAGACTCGGCATCTGGAAGACGAAGCCTATCTTCATCGGACGGAGGGTCTGACGTGCGCCAAGTGCAGGCCAGCTTATACTACCTGATGTTGGCATATCAAGTCCTCCCAATAGATGCAATAGCGTAGACTTTCCACTGCCTGAAGGACCAATCAGTGCGATGCGGTCTCCTGGTAGCACGGTACAGGTAGCGGAAGCAACGGCTACTACAGGGGTTTTTCCTCGTGAATACGTGCGTCCAATGGTGTCCATGTGAACAAACATTTCATTCATCAACGAGCCTTCCATCAAATAAATGTACACTACGATCTGCGTGTGCAGCTAATGCGCTACTATGCGTCACGATTAATGTAGCGCCTCCATTTTCCTTGAGAGCGGTGAACAGGTGCAGGATATCTTTCTCAGTCTCCGCATCCACCTCGCCCGTTGGCTCGTCGGCAAGCAGCACTTTCGGGTCGGTGGACAGGGCGACGGCCAAGCCTGCACGTGCTGCTTCTCCACCTGAAAGTTGCGACGGTCGCGCATGGCGACGATCCGTGAGACCAACCAGATCTATTAACCTATCAATCCGTTGTTTATCATATTTACGGGCAAGACGCATCTGTAAACGCATATTATCGGTTACAGATAGATGCTCGAACAGGTTGCGTGACTGGAGCAATATGCCAATTTCTGCCGCTCGCATCGCCGCTCGCTCTGCCTCGGGTTTCCGTGTCAGTCGTTTACCAAGCAGCGTTACATGGCCACCATCTGGCTCGTCTAACCCAACCAGGCAGGACAACAATGTGGACTTCCCGCTGCCAGATGGCCCCATCACTGCAACCATCTCCCCAGCATCCACATGCAGGCTCACGCCTCGCAATGCCAGCGTCTCCTGTTCGCCCGCGTGATAAAAACGATAGAGATCATATGCTTCAAGGATTCTCATCGTATTACTCCCATGTAAAACTTCCCGCTATGTGCGCCCATTGATCAACATTATCAGCACCGACGGGCGCGGATAGCGTGAGCGTCGCGAGTTTGCCATTATGAAAGAAAAGGTAGCGGTTATTTTCCAGGCGCACCTGTTTACCAGTAACTGCATTGGGATCAGAGTTCGAGCTATAGATTATAAGGATGGCAGGGCCATTGGGCAGTTGCTTATTCTGCACCTGCACATCTCGAACCGCTCGCCCGGTTTGTTGTAAGGTCACTACCTGATCAGTGCGCACACTACTAGTTGTCGGTGGTGTCGAAACATTCGTCAATGTCACTTGTATCGTATTCAGGTTACTGACAAAGCTAACATCAGTACCGTTTGCTGTTTGTGCCCATCCCTCTGGTACATCCCATCGATATTTTCCAGCGGAAGAAGTATATTTTACAAAGACCTGGGTGTCTGGAATATCACTTCCACTGACCTGATTACTGTTGCCAGCCGGCACAGGTTGTTCTGCCGATGGTGACGATGTGTGCGTTGAAGTAGACGTGTGTATTGTCGATGTTGATGATATTTGTGTTGAACTAGACGTTTGCACAGATGATGTTCCTCCACATCCAACCAGCACCACCAGGGATAAAGCGAGTGCAAAGACGCATGCATACATACTCACTTTCGTTCTTTTCATACAAAACTCCTTATTCTTTCTGTCATGTTAGAGATCTCAGGCGCGTTGTCAATCTAGAAACACCTGGCTCTGTGGTATACACTGGGTATGTATTGACCAATACCGTAAGGCACATTTATGAGATGAATATGAAACTTTGCGGTGTGGGTGCAAGTGATTTATTTTTTCATTCAGATCTCATATTTGGCAGCTATGTTTAAGCTCACAGGGCAGCCACAAGGGCATGTACCTGCGAGAACGGGTGATGGGAGGGCTGTTGTGGCATTTTAGATGCAATAGGCGAGATGATCCAGTGGACCGTGGAAAACAACTGCTTCCTGCAAGTCATCGATGAAAGGAAGAATAATAGGTATGCGTATTCTTGTAGTAGAGGACGATTCACGTCTGGGAGTCAACCTGAAGAAGGGATTGGAAAAGCACCATTATGCCGTTGATCTGGTGACGAATGGCGAAGATGCCGTGTTAATGGGTTCCACCACACCCTATGATCTCATTGTGTTGGATGTGTTGCTCCCGCGACTGAATGGCTTCGAGGTCTGCCGCCAATTACGCAATCATAAGCGGACAACCCCTATTCTTCTCCTAACGGCACTTGGCGAAGTGGATCACCGCGTGACAGGACTAGATGCAGGTGCAGATGACTATCTCACGAAACCCTTTGCGTTCCGCGAGTTGGAAGCACGGGTACGAGCATTATTGCGTCGTGAGAGCGCTAACAAGATGGTGGAATTACGCTTCCTGGATATTACATTGGATACGGGAACACATGAAGCGCGACGAGGAGAACGTATTATTCTCTTAAATAGTAAAGAATATTCTCTGTTAGAATATTTCATGCGCTACCCACGGCAGGTCCTGAGCCGAACCATGATTGCTGAACATGTCTGGGACTGTGATGCTGATCATATGTCCAATGTTATTGAAGTGTATATTCGGTATCTGCGGCGGAAACTCTGCAAACACAACGAACCAGATGTCATTCACACTATTCGTGGGTCAGGATATCAACTTAAGGAGCCAACTTTATGATGAAACATCTACGTCAAACTCGCTCGCTTGGGATTGGTGTTCAGTTGACGCTCTGGTACACGGGAATTTTTGCCCTCCTGATTCTGCTGTTTAGTCTCATCTTCTATATAACAATGCAAGCGTTCTTAGCATCGGGTGTGGACTCCGCGTTGCAACTGCGAGCGCAGCAGATCGCTGGAGGCGTTTCCAGCGAAAATAACAAAATTGTCATTCAAGACGTTACAGGTGAACTGCCTGGACTCGATACGGCTACACCACTTGAACATGGCGCTACAGCAAAACAAACAGGCGGTTCCAATGGAACCATCCAGCAAGATGTGAACATTGGTATCCTGGTGCGTATGCTCGATGTAAAAGGTCAGACAATCTATGTCTCCCCTGCGTTTCATGCTCTCTCGCTACCACCAATAAGTTTCACCGATCCTTTACATGGAAGTCCCTGGCAAGGCACCGTAGCTGCGCACGATGGGCAGCAAGTACGTATCTATAGCGTGGTTCTCACCGACAATGGAACAGCTTTTGGGGTGTTGCAGGTTGGAGAAACATTGGCACAATTAACGACGACATTGCAAAACATCGTCCTTGCCCTGCTCGTCCTTGTTCCATTTGTACTCTTATTGGGTGCCTTCGGCAGCTACTGGCTAGCGAAACGAGCATTCAGACCAATGCTCTATCTTACTCGTATAGCACGCGAGATCAAAGCGGGTGACCTACATCGGCGGGTCCCCGTCCCCCTGCACAAAGATGAGGTGTATGATCTTGCCCTGACGCTTAACGAGATGATCGAGCGACTGGATCAGGCGTTTATGCAGCAACGTCGCTTTGTAGCTGATGCCTCTCACGAATTGCGCACACCCGTTACGGTCATTCGCAGCATCACGGATGTAGCGCTGGAAGAACCCCAGAGCCTTGAAGAATGTGTCGAGGCCCTGCGGGATATCAATGCTGAAACGGAGCGCCAGGGTCAGTTGATTAATGATCTATTGACCCTGGCGCGAACGGACGAGGAACAGATGCCTCTGGATAGTGAACTTGTTCAACTAGATTTGCTTGTTTCAGATGTGGTCGTGGTGATGGAACCACTGGCAGTGGAGCGCGGCATCAAACTTCAGTTCCAGGAGACGGAAGCCGTGACCATTCTGGGTGACACGACGCATCTCATCCAGATGATTATGGGATTGGTAGATAACGCACTTACGTATACCAATGCGGGTGGTACAGTGACGCTTGGCGTTAGCATACATGCTAACTCGGCACGCCTTGTAGTTCGCGACACAGGGGTTGGCATTGCTGAAGAGGATGTAATACATATCTTCGAGCGCTTCTATCGCGCCGACACTGCCAGATCGCGCGTTGCAAATGGAAGTGGACTCGGTCTGGCTCTTGCGGACTGGGTGATACGGGCTCATGGTGGTTCGATTGCCGTCGAAAGTACTGTAGGACAGGGATCAATATTCACGGTGACACTACCACTTATGCTATCAACACCCTCCTGTTTGACCCCTTGACAGTTCCTTTGTCTAGAGGTTACACTTACGACAGTATACTCTATTTAGTTGATACACTAACTTTACTTTAGCATTGGTACTTCAGGAATAACTATAGCGTTCTGATGTCTTCATAATATAGGAGGCTGACCTGATGGAAAGTATCACTCCTGTTCCAGTGAACATTCCCCACGTAGACACTCATTTAGGCAAGTTTTCACAGGGCTGCACCGTGTTACTCACTGCACTGGCTTTTCTCTTCAACCAACCTATTCTTGTCCTTATTACAGCCATCATACTAGCATGGAGTGCACTGGTGCCCGCCGCCAGCCTTTATCGCTTGCTCTACCAGTACATCGTCGTGCCACTAGGCTTGCTGAAACCCCGCATTGCCGAGGATGATCCCGCTCCGCATCGCTTCGCACAGAGCATTGGTGCAATATTCCTTTTTATTGCCAGCATAGTCCTCTTCTTCACGCAGGCTACAGTACTTGGCTGGATTTTCGACCTGATCGTCTTTGTCTTGTCGGGCATCAATCTGGCTATCGGGTTCTGCGCGGGCTGCTTTGTGTATTATCATTTAGGACGCCTGGGTATGCTGCCAAAGGTACGCTACGAAGGCGGCTTCCGCTGGCGGGGAGTGTAAAAGACGATGTCAGAGATAGTTATACGTTTGAGTATTCTTGCCCTGATAGGCATCATTAGCTGGCTGTTCGTATGGGCGGGACGACGCTTTGTGGAGGCTCAACGCCGACGGGCGCTCGCTACTGCACCGCTCAGTGCTCTACTGCTTCAAGATAAAGCTCTTCCTGCATCTGATGTCGCTCCCTCTCTCGTGCATATCCTGGCCTTCAGCACTCCCGATTGCCGCCAGTGCCATCAACTCCAGGCACCCGCGCTACAACGAGTCTTGGAAGCGCGTGAAGAGGCCATCAAAATTGTGGAAGTTGACGCAACCACTGAGCATAACCTCGTCCAAGCCTACCATGTGCTTACCGTCCCCAGTACTGTTGTTCTGGATGCAGTAGGAAATGCCAGTGCTATCAACTACGGCTTTGCTACTACGCAGCTTCTTCTCAGCCAAATAGACAAGATATTGGCAAAGGGCGATACATCCTGTCCTGCTGTACCATCACATTCTCGGTAGGACCTGTGCTGGCTACTTAGGACATCCGTTCTGCAAACCGGGACACTACAAACAGGCATTCAAGCTACCTTGTAAGAGCAAACCACCGCCTATGGAAGATTTAGATGGCGAAGGGAACGACGTTATTTACGCTCTACATCAGTGTAGACTTAAAATAAAGTTTTACAATTTCACACCGAACGTACTGGCAACCACTAAATATGATTAGTGGTTGCCAGTACGTTTCTGTAGGCGAACAATGAAGTTGTCCCGTCTGGAATTAAGCTGCCCATCTATATGTAAATTTGGGAATCCCATGCCTCATGTCCACTTTCGGGGCATACTGCTCACTTGCTGGGTTTGATCTTCGAGAAGTATCGAGCTAGACTAAGCAGAGCAAGCAGATAATGTGCCCCAAATCTGGTCAAGAGGCATTCCATGAGCGAATTTTTGATAATTCGGTGAGTGATTTGCCCTCATTGAAGGCAGCCGCCGCTCACCGAATTGTGCTCGTTTCGCCCATGGAATTTCCAAAGAAGCCATGCGTCGCAGCCGCACCACCCAGCTGAAACCTAAAAACTTATCCGAAAACCACTAACTTGGCAAAGATAAGTTGAGCGCAAGCCAGGTGAAGAAAGGCGAGATAATGCTCGCTCATCTTCTCCCAACGAACAGTGAGCCGCTTAGCACAGTCGTACTATATAGTTGACGGCAAGCACGCAAGAATAGCACACTACACAAAGTGGATTCGGAAGCTCTGTGATTTTTGCCTCGGAACCAGAAGCAAAAAATCTCTTTTCCCTATAGCGTACACGTAAAACATATCTGGCACTACTTTTAAAAAACTACCTTGCCGTACAATTTGATACACGCAAATGTGTCGAAATAGAATCAATAAAATTTCATGCCTGCAAAAAAAGTTTCATCTTATATTGTAACAAAGCCAAAACGCAGGTAGAACCACATGAACTGGTGGAGGTTGCCTATTTTGAGCTCATTTCTCGTCCTTTTTTCGAGCTCTTCACCACTTAGGGTGGTTGTACCTTTCCTCCACCCAAAGTCTTTTTATATGAAAAATTATTTTCTTCCATATATTAATATCTATTACTTCGTAAAGCAATAAAAATCACATAAAGATTTTTAAAGGGTTAATGTGAGGACGCGGCAGCCATCCATCACACCAATTCTCTCCTATTGCGCAAATCCATGACAAATTTTTCATAGAG
>DATAYF010000018.1:0-6785 GCA_036272735.1 Ktedonobacteraceae bacterium | reverse complement strand
TGTGGCCGTCGTGTGAACGGCCAAACGCACTGGTTTTTCTCGCCTGAAACCTCCCCGGCATAAATGCGCGGGGCTTCCTGTTGCTCACCCACCGTTTCCGATCTCCCCCGAAGGAGAAACCAGCTCTTGGTGGGGATAGGCAGGACTTTTAAGCCGACGCGCTCGGGCACGGGCAGCTCCGCTCATGCGTCGAGCCACTAAACCCATGCTTCGGGGGAACGGTTCCCCCTCATTTGCACGTTGTTGGAGTCCCTCCATCACGGCTCGCAAGCGCGGCTCCGCACTTTCCCAGACACGCTGGGTGACAGAGGGGATGGTTTGTTCCGGTTCCAGGTGGGAAAGCCGGAAAGGCTGAGTAGAGGTCGCGTTGCACCGGCCCCAATCCACAGGCACATGTGTGCCAGCGTTGTGATCGGGGCTTCTTGTGATACGAGGGTGTAAAATACTTTGTGTATGTGGTCACATGAGAAGTTGTGGATGAAGAAGATGGGAAAAGGAGAAAAACATATGACCATTCGACGTGAACTGATTGATGCACTGCTCAAAGAATGCCCCGATCCGAAAGAAATTCTGGCCGAAGGTGGCTTGCTCAAACAACTCACCAGTGCCTTGATTGAGCGCTGACAGGATCAGCGAGATGGAAGAGCAGCTGGGCTTATCCCAAGCATGGGAAGCGCAGTGAGGCCACAAGCAACACACGCAATGGAAGCAGCCGCAAAACATTGAAGGGATCACAAGGAGAGATCAATATCGCCGTTCCACGTGATCGCGAAGCTAGCTTTGAGCCCGTCCTTATCCCCAAGCACCAGACCCGACTGGATGGCTTTGAAGAAAAAATCCTTGCTCTCTATGCTCGTGGCATGACGACCCGTGATATTCAAGCGCAGGTCCACGAGCTCTATGGAGTTGAAGTCTCATCGACCTTCATTTCCAACGTCACGGAAGCCGTGCTCGATGAGGTGCGGAAGTTCCAAAATCGCCCTTTGGAAGCCGTCTATCCCATTGTCTACGTGGACTGCCTGGTGGTCAAAGTGCGTGAGAATCAGCGGATCATCAACCGAGCACTCTACCTGGCCCTGGGCGTTGACATGGAAGGGCAAAAAGAGCTGCTTGGAATGTGGCTGGGCCACCATGAGGGTGCCCGCATTCTGGTTGTCGGTCTTCACCGAGCTCCAAAATCGAGGACGGAAGCGACATCTTTATCGCCTGTGTGGATGGGCTGACTGGCGAACCTGTGGCCATTGAAACCCTCTATCCGCACACCCGTGTCCAGCTCTGCATGGTCCATCTGGTGCGCAATTCGCTTAAATATGTCTCCTACACACATCGCAAGGAGGTCGCTGCAGATTTGAAACTGATCTATCGGCAGCCACTGAAAGTGAAGCGCGGGTCTATCTGGAGCTCTTTGCCGAAAAATGGGATCGGCTGTATCCAAGCATTAGCAAGATGTGGAGAGGGCATTGGAGTCACGTGATCCCATTGTTTGCCTTCCCCGAGGACATCCGCAAGGTGATCTACACCACCAATGCGATTGAGTCAGTCAACATGTCTTTACGCAAAGTGACCCGCAATCATCGCATTTTTCCCTCCGATGAGGCGGTCTACAAGGTTGTCTATCTGGCCATGCACACTATTGCCACGAAGTGGACCATGCCTATTCGTAATTGGATGCCTGCACTCAACTGTTTTGCCATTGAATTTGGGGAGCGATTCCCTCAATAAATGAAAACACATACACAAAAGTACTTGACAGACTCTTTCTACACATCAAGAATGGGACGAGAGGTCATGCTTGCGTTCAATTGACACCGTCCTCCTGAAATCAGAAAAATAGCTATGACAGGTCATGCCCAAAATCACCAACCCCATACCAAGCCAGGAGCTTAACGATGGCAGTGGGCGATTGAGTAGCAGACACTCTCCTAGCACCGTAAAGACGACTTCGCCTGCCTGCGTTGCTTCAATGGCGCCAAGCTTCCTGGCATCACCTTTTGCCATATCCGTCGCTCGAAAGAAGAGGAGGGTTGCGACAACTCCAGAGCTGATGGCGACAATGAAGGATTGTAGCAACTGACCTGTGCCGGGAAAGCCAGAGGTAGTGAAACCAAAGAGTGAGAGGAGGAGCCAGAAAGGCAGACTCGCCAGCGTCATACCTAGAACTCGCTGAAAGACATCTAAACGATTCTGGCACAGTTTCATCATTTGTCGATTGCCAAGGGGATAGGCGAAGGCTGCCAGCAGAACAGGTACGGTTCCTAACAACAGGCTTTGCCAGGAAAGATCTTTACTATGATCGATCTGCATTACCACAATGCCCAGTAGAATAACCAGTGAGAGAAGCAGGCCCCTAAGGGGTATCTTCTCTCGCACCCTGATAATCCCCTGCGGTGTAGGAACCGAGGATGCAAGGAAAGGAGTCAGCAGCGTTCCCGCGATAATAGTCACCTGCCAGGTTGCCGCAATAAGCCAGCCAGGGCCATAGGCCGAAGCGAACGTCATCGGCGAATAGAAAAGTCCGAAGCCGATACTGCTCCAGAGCAGCCAGGCTTGAAAATGGGTGCGCATCTCAACGAACAAAGGCCGCAAATTTCCGCGTAATCCTACAATGATTAGCAGAAAAGGAAGCATAAATAAATAACGTAAAGAGGCACTCCAGATCCAGTTACCGCCAGAGAGAGCCATACTGCGATTGAGAATAAATGAAGTGGCAAAAAAGAGTGAGGCCAGAACCCCAAGAAAAACAGCTTTCAAAAGGTGCTCCTGAAAGGAAATATGTACATCTATGTTAGGCTTATGGTCCCGCTTCTGTCAAACGAGGAATAAACCAGTCCCACATTAGCTGTGCAAAGGACCATGCCGGCCCGAGACCCTGGTGATATGCTGGTTGGATGGAGAATGCCTCACAACACGACCAATATCAGATGATGAAGGGGTGGCTCAACGAACGCCAGTGGAGGTTGTATGTCGCATCGGAAGCCAGGCGGATTGGGGCGGGAGGGATCAGCCAAGTAGCCTGCGAGGCAGGAGTGTCGCGCAAAACGATCCGGAAGGGGATACGCGAACTGGAGGCAGGGAGATAAAGGAGGAAAGCTCCAAAGAAGCCGATTCATCTCACATCATGGTTTTTAATCACTGCCGTTCCACTGCAATTGAACAAGACCCATTTTTGAGGTGAAACGTGGACCTGGCTCACTTTTGGTGATGGATGGGTTTATTCCCCTGGCAACCTCCACGTCTTGAGCTCAAGAATGTCACTCGTCCCCGCTGAAAGAAGAGCTTATCACCAAAAGTGAGCCAGATCCGAAACGTAGGAAATCGGCGTCAATCATAGGAATCGACCATACAGAGCCTGGAGAAACCGCTTAAAATCTCGTTTCTTCCATCATCAATCTGTCAATCCCAGGATTTTGCGGGAAGAAATGGGACACATCTGCGGGTCGTTTCATGCTGAAAGGCTCTGTTTCTCCAGATCGCCTGCCCACCCAAGAGGTGTGCCAGTTTCGCCCGGCATCCATCCTGAGATGTACAAACGCTGTCAGCACAAGAGGGGGAGTGGCCCGTTACGTGAAGGACATCATGCTCTGTATCGAACGTGCCCGTCTCTCTCATTGTCCAGAGAAAGCGAGCGTTTCTCCTCGCAGCCGTTGCACGTCGCGCATGGGGGGGAGACCAAAGAGGCTTTTGTAGTCTCGATTGAAGTGGGAAGCGTCTTGATATCCGACGCGATAGGCCGCTCCTTGAGCATCCAGATCTTCCCCCAGCATCAGACGACGGGCGTACTGAAGTCGCAACCGCTTCTTGAATTGCAAGGGGCTCATCGCGGTGACAGCCTTGAAGTGATGGTGCAAGCCCGAAACGCTCATGCCCAACTCGTGCGCGAGCTCCTCGATGTGCAATGGCTGATCGAAATCCTGGCGCAAGCGGGCAACGGCTCTGGCGATAGCGGAGGGGTACCCCCCCAGGACCGCTAGATGGCGGAGACGGTCCCCTTGCTCTCCTCTGAGGAGACGATAGATGATTTCCCGCGTAATCAGTGGCAGCAGGACCGGCGCTTCGGCAGGAGCATCCAGGAGTCTCACCAGACGCACGACCGCGTCGAGCAGATGGCCATCCAGCACACTGACATCGATCGCTCTTGCGTCCGCCTGCTGCCTTCGCTGTATGTATCCCGCTTCCAGCAGAACCGAACCAACGCTGGTGGCAGGGAGTTCCAGACGAAGGCTGAGGTAGGGCCGCTCTTTTGAGGCTTCTACCACCTGGCTTACGCTGGGAAGTTCGATCGTGGTCAGCAGGTAATGCAAAGGATCGTAGCGATAGCGACGCTCACCGAGCAGAACCTCTTTGCCGCCCTGAGCAATCACGCACACGGATGGGATGGATACTCCATGAAGTGGCGAGGTCTTTGAGGATGAACGAGCCAGGCACAGCCCCGACAACGGCTGAACCGTTCCATCTTCACGCAGAACCCGCGAGACCCGCTCAACCAGTTCCTCGCCATTGGCTTGGAGTCGTTGCATTTCGCGTTCGGCCTGCTCTTTGATCACGTGGACATCGGAACCCTTCTCTTTTTGCGCTACGGCTTCTCTTCAAGTCTTGCAGAATCAGACAAGCATTTTCGACAATCATTCTATCACCCCGCGCGCTTTCGCGTCTATACTCTCTATAGGTCAAGCACATGCCTCTCTGGGATGTAGCAGCCCTGCTGGACCTTTCACGCATCGGGAAGAGCAAGGCAAGAGAAGAAGGCTGAAACGTGCTGATCGTTTGTCTTGGAGAGATAAAAAAGGAGCAACCGAAATGGGAAAGCTTGATGGAAAGGTCGCGATTATGACCGAAGCGGGACGAGGGATAGGATGCGCGATTGCGGAGGCATACGTACAAGAAGGGGCATCGGTGACTGCAATGGTTGCGCGTGAGTCTGCCTCGGCCATCTGGGCACAGGAGCTGGTATAGCCATACTTTTCGTTGTCGCAGAAGCTATACGCTGGAGAAATTCTCTCAGTATGAATAGGAAAGGACGATAGATACAATGCAATATAAACGCCTGGGAAACTCAGGGCTACAGGTCTCACGCATCATACTTGGTTGCATGAGCTTTGGCGATCCACGTCGTGGTCCGCATGAATGGGTGCTCGGTATCGACGAAGCTCGATCTCTTATCAAGCAAGCCCTGGAAGCAGGTATTACGACGTTTGATACGGCGAATAATTATTCGCTCGGTGCCAGCGAGGAGATTGTCGGCAAGGTACTGGGGGAACTGACCAGTCGCGACGACGTAATCATCGCCACCAAAGTCTTTAGCCCGATGGGGCCAGGCCCGAAAGATGCTGGACTCTCGCGGGCAGCTCTCTTTACGCAAGTGGAGCAGAGTTTGAAGCGACTCAAGACGGACTACATCGACCTCTATCAGATTCACCGCTACGACCCACATACTCCGATAGAAGAAACGCTGGAAGCCTTGCACGACCTGGGAAAGAGCGGCAAGGTGCGCTACATCGGCGCCAGCAGTATGTACGCCTGGCAGTTTGCGCAAGCGCAATATGTGGCAGATTTACATGGCTGGACGCGCTTTGTCTCCATGCAGGATCAATATAACCTGCTCATGCGCGAGGAAGAGCGCGAGATGTTGCCGTTCTGTCTCAATCAAGGCGTAGGGGTTATCCCATGGAGTCCACTGGCGCGCGGCCACCTCACCCGTGATTGGAATGCCACGACCATGCGCAGCGGGACCGACAAGTTCGGTCAGGGATTGTACCATCAGGCGGAGGAGGCCAGCCGTAAGATCGTGGACGCGGTGGCGG
This sequence comes from Ktedonobacteraceae bacterium, assembly GCA_036272735.1. GTDB lineage: Bacteria > Chloroflexota > Ktedonobacteria > Ktedonobacterales > Ktedonobacteraceae > DATAYF01. The sequence continues at coordinate 984 of DATAYF010000018.1, read as the reverse complement.
CGATTGCCAATGAACGAGGCGTCTCTCGTGCTCAGGTAGCGCTAGCCTGGCTGCTCCAGAAGCCAGCGGTCACCGCGCCGATCGTTGGCGTGACGAAGCCCGAACACCTGACCGATGCGATTGCGGCCGTTGACTTAAAACTGAGCAACGACGAACTACGCAAACTCGAGGAACCCTACCTGCCTCAAAGACCCGAAGGGTTCTAGTTGGCCTGACCACATCAAACAAGTCAGGACCATCGTGGTACAACCTCCGGAGGATGAGCGGGCACGGGCGGGAACCGGGGCCGATCAACGCTGCAGCTCCCGCCCTCTGTCAGTGCCGTCGGTGTCAGTACGGGACGGCGCGGTTCTCCTTCGCCCACAGCTTCTCGGCGTCCGAACCAGCGGGCGGCGGGATGAGCCCGTTACTTATCCACAGGTCGGTCGGCGTCTCGTCAATGTGGAATTCCCAGCGCAGGCCCTTGCCTGCGGCAAAGGGCTGGATCGTGTCGCCGATCTCCTGCCGGGCCGCAGCGCGGCTCGCCGGGTTCTCGAGCTGGCGGGCGATGTGCTCGATGGCAACGCGCACGACGTCGTCCACCGGATCGCCACCGACGTAGAACGAGCCTCGGTCCACTTCATGGAAGAGGGTCACCACGTAGAAGCGGGGCAGTCCGGCCGCCTGGTAGACATCGGTGACGCGACCGGCGAACTCCCGCTTCTCCTGCTCGGTGTAGGCACCGACAGGGTGGTATACGTGCCAGAGTGGCATGGTCTGTCTCCTTCTATACTGTATGCTTGCTCTCTTGCGTTCTGGTCTATAAAAATGGGATCGCAGTTCCACTACGCAATGATTCCATCATCAAGCTCAGCGGACCCTGTTCAATGAAGAGGCGCAGGACAGCGCGCGGGAATGCTTGCTCGTACGCTGGCACCTGATCTGTTGCCAGCAGCAGTGTGGCGACGGCGCGCAAGACCATATTCCTGATCAGTGAGCACATCC
>DATAYF010000017.1:0-5448 GCA_036272735.1 Ktedonobacteraceae bacterium | reverse complement strand
CGGAGAACCACTGCCAGCACCAAGAATACAGGCTGCATAACAAAGGTGAAAGCACCTGGAGATGGATCATGGACGCCATCGCTGACAATGAACCATTTCCAGTAGCAGGGAACTACGCAGACACAGCCGCCTCAATCTTTGACGCCACAATTGACACCATACGCGATACATGGAGACGCACACCGAGACAATGAAGTACCCGAACTTTTTTGTTCCTCATGAGCCGAAAGCAAGGAAGTAGAGCACATGAACAACCACTAAAAGGAGCGAAACGGCTTGTAGAGCCAATTGAGACATGCCTATACGGCTATCTAATGCCTGCGTTTCCCTTAAAAACGCAGGCATTAGATAGCCGATTCCTGTTGAAATTACTGATTTCGATAGATAGACGGAAGCCAACTCATAAACACCGGTGTGACAGGAGAGTGTCTAGACACAGACACAGCCGCCTAAAAACCTGACACCAAATTTGACACCGCAAACGATACTTTTAGATGCACGCCATTCAACAAGAATGGACAAAAAATAGACCTTTGCAAGCTCGAATAGATGGGCAGCAAAGGCCTATTTTCATCCAAAAAAGTGCCGTCATCCTTGTGGCTAATGATTAGCAAAAGAACTGCCGTAAAGCAATCGTAAATTGTTGCATGTTCCTGCCATAGATGTACAGGGGTATTAGGAAGCTCGTGAAGATTTGTCTCCATTTATACGTGCTGTTACGTATGAAAAGAGATGCTATATAAAACCATAGGACTCATCAGAAACGAAATCAGTAGTCAAATGAGCCAAGAGGCACTATAGTCTTATTTGTCTAGTAAAATGATCTATATGTTAATATACATGGTTTTTATTGTGCTGTTTATAAAAGGCGTGTTGACGCTAAAGCGCAATGGAATGAAAAGTTAGTCGGGTGAGTTCCGCTTGGCCTCTTTCATTTGAGTGAGAGCGGAGATGGAGATGTAAAAATGAGCGGACGACTTCTTGTAAACGCGGCTATTAAGCACTATCAAATCGAGCGTCATCTGGCTGCGGGGGGAATGTCAAATGTTTATCTTGCTCGTGATACATATACAGGCACCAAGGTAGCGATCAAAATTGTTCCACAGGATATTTCTGATTATAGTGAACGTTTTTTGCGCGAGGCCAAAGCGACTCGGATGTTGCAACATCAACATATTTTGCCTGCGCTTGAGTATGGTGAGTATCAGTCATGGTACTACCTGGTCACGCCCTATATAGCTGCAGGTTCTTTGCGTGAATATCTTTTGCGGGAGAAGACGCTAGATATACAGAGAGCAGGCCTAATCCTATCACAGCTTACAAGTGCTATCCAGTATGCCCATGAGCGAGGTATATTGCATCGTGACATTAAAGCCGCGAATGTACTCATGCTTGACCCTGAGTATGTTTACCTGGCTGACTTTGGCCTGGCGAAGAGCAACGACGATGATTATAGTCTCACCCAGACCGGTTATCTCATCGGTACTCCCGAGTATATTGCCCCCGAGTTGATGGAGCAAGACGCGACTCCCGCTAGCGATATCTATGCCCTGGGTGTTTTGCTCTTCTTGATGCTGACCGGCGTCACCCCTTTCAGAGGGCCGACACCGATGTCTGTTATACTCAAGCATCTTAATGAGCCAGCGCCTTTGCTCACAGATTATAACCCGGCTGTTTCACGCTCAATAGAGCTGGTTGTCTTGCGAGCCCTATCAAAAAATCCTGCTGATCGTTATCAGTCAGCCAGTGCTCTCATGCAGGCCTATCAGAATGCACTAGATGAAGCTGAGCATACAGTATCCCTCTTTGCTGTAGCGCCAGAAAAGGCGTCTTCTGTGAGGGTGCTACCTATATCCACAACCTTGGATAAGACAACGTGTAAGACATCTATCAGTACTACAAGCTCAATAAACGAGCATCCGCGCCTGGTAGGGGCCGGGGGCATCGTTGGAGCTTGTTTACTAGGGGCTGTTATGCTCATATCAAATAATGGCCTAACGAACACGGATGCCACGAGCCAGGTTGCGACACATCCTGTGCCTACGGCCACCTCCATACCTACATCTACTCCAACTCCTCGTGCCGGGTCGAAGCGAAGCACCAACCCTCCGACAGCTCCAACTCCATCTTACACGCAGCCTACGTCGGCAAATTGGGGATCAACAATACAGAAGGAGGCTGGAGGCAATGGTTATAATGAAGGAAATATCCAGAGGGGACTACCGAAAAAATATAGTGGAGATGGGAATCAGAAAAGCCATGGAAAAGGTCATGGTAGGAAAGAAATAAAAAACCGCTAGTACCTAAGCTATATGGCTAACGTTTAATGTATAAACCGGCTCTGTAGGCCAATTTATATGCTCTTCTGTTTCCTAAACCGTGCGTCGGGGGTTCGAGTCCTCTCAGCCCCACTTATCCTACCCAGCTCGCTCCAGCGGAATTTTATACATAAGGTGTCAACTTCCATCATCAAACAACAGGAAGAAGCATCACAGGCCGATCGATAGAAGCCTAAGGAATATACACGGTGTATAACAGGTTGAGGGCAATACCATGTTTGCGCCACGGACGAGCGACCGCAACCTGGGAGATGAAGCACGAATTATCCTCGGAATATGTCCGACAAATGGTGGTGCCCCCGATTTTTTCTCCTGCCACGGCGACGTAGAGCATACTGGGATCAAAGCCATTGCGCTGCGTCTTGCTTTCCAACCATTCGGCAAACGGTTGGTACGGGTGTTTGCCAATGTCCTGAAAAGCGTCCTGCACGACAGCATGGACGGCTGCTTCATCCTGCTCTGGCTGGTAGCGACGTATGCTGATGCCTTCCATTGGTCGTGGTTTGGGTGGCACTTCCGCTAATTGAACCTCCATACGGATATAATGGTTGTTTTGCGTATAGCCTTGAGACGTAAGGAAGTGTATCCAGGGTGCGCTGAAGCATTGCGTGCTGATCTGGCGTGGATGCTCTGGATGCTGTGTGAGATACGCCTGTGCGTGCCCCTCGATGAATTGCAGCAGGTAGGGCTTGAGGTTGCGCTGCTGGTAGTCCGGGTGTTCGCGCGTGTGTGGATCAAGCATAAATCCCTCGTCGGTGATCATCACTCCGGGGTAGGCGATTATGGTGCCATCCGCTATCGTGAGGACACAGGCGTCGTGTGCCAGGTCCATCTCGTGGTTCTGCCATACCTCCAACAGGTCTTCGGCAACGGTGTCGGTAAAACCAGTTTCTGCGAGTTCATCTGCAAGGACGATATCGACGATTGCCTGTACATCCTCTTTTATTGGTGAGCGCACGAAAAGGTCTGTGGGGAGTGGTGGTGTCTCCGTCATGCTGTGCGAGTCCTTTCTGATAGTAAGAGGTGAGAAAGTTGTATAGAGTTGTATAGAGTTGTATAGAGTTATACATTGAGAAAGGATAAAAAGCATGGCAAAGTTTTATCATCGCCATCTTCCTCACTTCTCTACACTTTTGGCAGGACCTACTCCACGAAACGAGCTTGGTTTTCGCTCAGATCGTCTCCAGATCAACTATTTTAATACGGACAAGAGTTGGAGCGATCCACTTCCTCACGCTCATCAAGCAAGTGATGAGTGCTATCTTGTCCTTTGTGGCAGCCTTGTTCTTGAGGTCGAAGGAGAGCAGATCACTATTGGTCCGCGTGAGTTTTGTTGTCTGCCGCAAGGAACCTATTATCAGGTGGTGAAGGTTCATCCTCCTGTTGAATGCTTGATCCTGCGAGGACCTACGGGCGCTGACAAGAGATATATGCGCCCGGATGGGACGAGTACGGCTGAAAAAATTGGTGTTCAAGATATTTTCGCTTTGCTTCATGGAAACGATGAAAGTGCCACTGAATAGTGTGAACGTGGGCGTCATTCGATGCATATCCTTACGTTAACTGACAAGCGGTTTTGTCGCAATGCGTGATATACTCGAATGGGTTGCTACCTCACAGGTGCGAACTTTAGGGAAAATGAAGCAGCGTTAAAACACATTGAGCAGCAATATCACCAGAAGCGCAATGAATTGCGCGTGCCCACGATAAATTGGGGCCTACAGTTTCCGCCCGTTTTCGCGTATGAAAACTAATTACGTTGTCAAGGAGTTTTTACTATGACCATAAAAGCACCCACTCCTCTTACGCAGCGCCCACAGTGGAAGGCGCTCGCGGAGCACTATCAGCAGGCGCGCACTCTGCATTTGCGCGAGCTTTTCGCCCAGGATCCACAGCGTGGCGAGAAGATGACGCTTGAGGCCGCCGGTATCTATTTAGATTATTCGAAGAACCGCGTTACCGATGAGACCATGCGTCTGCTGTTGGATCTCGCCAACTCGTCGGGTTTGCGTGAGCGCATCGACGCTATGTTCAAGGGTGAGAAGATCAATGTCACCGAGCAGCGGGCGGTGCTGCACGTCGCTCTGCGCGCTCCCAAAGACCAGGTTATCAATGTTGATGGCAAGAATGTTGTGCCTGAGGTGCACGAAGTCCTTGATCGCATGGCGGACTTCTCCAATAGAGTGCGCAGTGGCGAATGGAAGGGCTTCACTGGCAAGCGCATTCGCAATGTCATCAATATTGGCATTGGTGGCTCCGATCTCGGCCCGTCGATGGCCTACGATGCCCTGAAGTATTACAGCGACCGCGACATGACCTTCCGCTTCGTCTCCAACATCGATGGCACAGATTTTGCCGAAGCCGTGCATGACCTCGACCCCGAAGAGACGCTCTTCATCATCTCCTCTAAGACCTTCACCACGCTTGAGACCCTGACCAACGCTCGCACTGCCCGCGACTGGTCGCTTGCCAAATTGCGGGATCAGAAGGCTGTTGCCAGGCATTTCGTCGCCGTCTCGACGAACACGAGCGAGGTGGAGAAGTTTGGCATCGATACGCGCAACATGTTTGGTTTCTGGGACTGGGTCGGTGGCCGTTACTCGTACGATTCGGCAATTGGCCTCTCGCTGATGATTGCTATCGGCCCTGAAAACTTCCACAAGATGCTGGCTGGCTTCCACGAGATAGACGAGCACTTCCGCAGCGCGCCGTTCGAGCGCAACTTGCCGGTGCTGCTGGGCCTGATCGGCATCTGGTACAACAACTTTTTCGGGGCTGAAACCGTCGCCATTCTGCCCTACGACCAGTACCTCGACCGTTTCAGTTCGTACTTGCAGCAACTTGACATGGAAAGCAATGGCAAGCATGTCGACTTGCAAGGCAACCCCGTGAACTATCAGACCGGCCCGATCATCTGGGGTCAGCCCGGTACCAACGGCCAGCACGCGTTCTACCAACTTATTCACCAGGGCACCAAGCTTATTCCGTGCGACTTCATCGGTTTCTGCCAGGCGCTGAACCCGCTCAAGCCGCATCATGATCTGTTGATGGCAAACTTCTTTGCACAGACTCAGGCCCTGGCCTTTGGCAAAACTGCGAAGGAAGTTGA
>DATAYF010000016.1:0-6486 GCA_036272735.1 Ktedonobacteraceae bacterium | reverse complement strand
AACCAGCGATATTCGCCGGTCCGACTATTTCTGAGACGATATTCGTCCTCATAGAGTTCCCCTGTTGCAAGTGAATGTTGCCGAAGAGCCAGTGTCCGCTAAATATCTTCAGGATGCACGAACTGACGCCATCCATAATCCCGTAACTGCTCAAAAGCGGCCTGCGTCACATCACAATAGCGCTGATTCACGTAGTCAGTCCGACCATCGGGCCGCGTTGTCCACACCAGCTGCGGCACCGTTTCGGCCAGCACCCGCCAGTTCTGCTCGCTGGCTGTGATCCGCTCTTCGGCCTGTTTCTGCTCCTCGATGTCCGTACAGGTCCCCACCCAGTGCAGGATCGTGCCCTGGGCATTTCGCTGCGGCACGCCTCGGACCAGAAACCAGCGATATGCTCCGCTGGTGCCGTCTTGATAGCGTTGTTCCATTTCATAGGGCACGCCGGTCTGGATGGAGGTCTGCCACGCCTCCCGTACCTGTTGCCGATCTTCAGGATGTACCGCCGCCATCCAGCCATCACCTTGGACCTGTTCGAGGGTCATCGCCAGATAGTCGATCAAGGGTTGATTGTTGTAGGTGATCGACCCATCGGGCCCTGCGATCCAGACCAACTGGGGAATGGCATCGACCAGGGCACGCAGCTCTTCTTCGCGCTTGCGCTCGGTGATATCCAGGCCGGTACAGATGAGATAGGTGAGGGTGCTCTCATCATCACGATGCGGAGTGATCGTGATCGCCAGGTCCAGATAGCTTCCCGGCTGTGGGCATATTCTGGCCTCAAAACGCACGGTTTCGCCCCGGTTGGCTTGCGCAATGGCTGCGCGCAATCGCTCTTGTGTGGCAGGAGTGTACGACCACCAGGGCGTTTCAGCCAGGGGTCTGCCAATGATCTCCTCGCGTCGGACCTGGGCATCCGCTAAAGGGCGCTGATTGATGGCCAGGATCATCCCCTCAGGGGTCAAGATCACGAGCCGGTCAGAGATGTGCTCCAGGATCGCAGCGGAGAGCTGTTCGCTCTGGGGAAACGTCTGCTGGTGTTGGGCTGGTGCACTCGGCGCACTCCCCTCCTGGAACTGTAACAGGAGCCCCCCAACGGTCGGCGAGAGCTGCACATGCAGCCAGCGCTGGGTCACGGGAGAAACATACGCCACTTCGGTCAATGCCTGGCTCTGTCTGGTCTTCTGGACGGCCTGGTAGAGCGAGGGGCTCACCAGCTGGGGCGCTCCTCGCCAGAAGGGGTTCCCACGTAATGCCTCTGGTGCGGTTCCGGTGATAGCCTGCGCGTTCGCATTGGCATAGACAATCGTCACGGCGTCATCGACGACAAACAAGGCACCGGGCAGTGTCTCAAGAATAGTGAGAAGCGTGTCATTTGACGCATGTGTGATACGCCTGGTCTGCCTGGTCTGCTTAGCATGAGACATCATGCGGTAGCTCTCTCTTTCCCAGGTCCCTTCCCTGGTGAAGAAGATGCTTCCCTGCTCGGACGTCAAGAAGTTTCCTCTAATGATGTGATATATACAAGAAACAAGCAAGCTGTACTATCGTCTTCGCGGTGAAATCTTTCGTTTGTCTGAAATCGATGGGATCCTTCGGTGGTGCCCCTGGCTTCCTTCTCATCTTGTTGTGCTTCATTGACAACGGGAGTCCCAGGCTGGAAAAGGCCTCCCACTGCTTGCTTGGCGTGACATGCTGCGGTCTTTTGCCCATCTCATGATCCCTTTGGGAATGCTCCAACGTTGCGCACGTCATGAGCAATAGCACAAATAGCATCAGGACAAGGCAATGGTACGCTGCATGGAGTATTTGCTTATCTGCCAGATCCTCGTCTTACCCTGCTGTTAGGTTTGCCTCTCCAGGGGAAGCGTCACATGAAAGGTGGAGCCTTTTCCCATTTCGCATTCCACCATGATCGTCCCCCTATGCTGCTTGACGATCTCCGCCACAATGTACAACCCCATCCCCAGGCCCGGGATGGCTCGCCGGCTCACATCAGGTGCTCGATAGAAGCGCTCAAAGATTTTCTCGCGCTGCTCCTGTGGGATGCCGATCCCGTGATCTCGCACACTGATCGTCACCGTCTTCTCTTTCGCTGTGCTGATATCTACCTCAACCATGGTGGCGTCCGGAGAATACTTGATGGCATTACTGATCAGGTTGATGAAGACGTGTTCAAGCTGGTCTTGATCTCCCATAAACGTGCGAGGTGCCGAGCCACGCACGACGATGGTATGCGTTGTACTTATCTGTTGCATGGTTTGGGCCACCTCATCGAGCAATGCCCTCAGATCCACCGGTTCCTGGACGTACTCCAGCCTGCCCGCCTGGATTTTGGATCCATTCAGTAACTCTCCGATCAGGCGTTCGAGGAGCTTGACTGGTGCCTCCGTTCGCGAAAGCGCAGCCGCCTCCTCGTGAAGTCCCTGCCTGAACAGGCGCGCTCTCGCCAGTTGAATCTGCAACTTCAAGGCGGTCAGCGGCGTCCTGAGTTCATGGTTGGCCATGCTCAGAAAGGTATCCTTGCGCTGTTCCAGTTCCCTGTGGGCCGAATTATCCAGCACAAAGTTGATGATTTGGAGTGGATTGCGTTGTAAGATGACAGCGCACACGACAATAGGAAGGCGGCTGCCGTCTTTCCGCTCATACTCTTTCTCATACGGCATCATATACTGATGAAGCGCGAGTTCCTGATGCGCTTGCTGGGTGAGCGTGTTATACTCTGGAGGCGTCATGCCAACCCAGTTCATGCTCCGACGGTGCAGATCTTCTCGGCTGTATCCGGTCATGCGCAGAAAGGTGTCATTGGCTTCTACGACCTCGTCCCCCTCAGCGAGGAAAATCCCAATCATATTGGAGCCCAGCAGAGCATGCGCCTGCTCCTGGTTTTGGCACAAGGTTTCCTCGATGTGTTTGCGGTCACTGATGTCGGTGCAGGTGCCAACCCAGTGCAGGATCATGCCTTGCGCATCCTTGTGAGGCATGCCTCTCGTCAGAAACCAGCGATAGGCTCCGGTCGTGCCATTGCGAAGGCGATACTTCATTTCATAGGACGTACCTGCATGGACGGAGGTCTGCCATGCATCCAGCGTCCTTTGTCGGTCATCGGGATGCAGACACTGGATCCACTCATTCCCTTCTGCCTGTGTGGAGGTCATAGTGGTATAGTTGCACCACTGTTGATTATGATATTCCACATACCCATCAGTCCGCCCGATCCAGACGAATTGGGGGATGGTATCGACCAGGACATGCAGTGCGTCTTCCGCCTGCTTGCGCTCGGTGATGTCCCGACCTATAAAGATGAGGGACTCGACCTGCTGGTTTGCATCAAATTGCGGGGTGATCGCCACAGTAAGCTCGAGAAACCTTCCTGCCGGTGGGCATATCCTAGCCTCAAAGCGCACGGTTTCTCCCCGGCTGGCCTGCGCAATCGCTGCGCGCAATTGCTCTTGTGTGGCAGGAGCGTACGACCACCAGGGGGTTTGGGTGAGCGGTTTGCCGACCACCTCCTCGCGCCGGACCTGGGCATGCGTTAAAGGGGGCTGATTAATTTCCAGGACCAGCCCCTCTGGGGTCAAGATCCCGACTCCGTCAGAGATGCGCTCGAGGAGGTCCTGATACCTCCGTTCGCTCTGGCGAAGGGTATTCTGCAGCCGCGTCGGTTCCGTGTCTTCAGAGAAAAAGGCCGCGACGCCCTGGCTGGTGGGTGAGAGACGCACGTGCAGCCAGGTCTGGGTGACCGGGGAATGATATTCCACCTGAAGTGGCTGGCGCATGCGTGTCGCTGTGAGCACGGCCTGGTAGAGTGTGGTGGTGACGAGCTGTGGCGCGCACTGCCAGAGCGTGGTGCCAGGCAGTTCGTGCTGCTTTGCCGCAACCATGGTTGCAGCTCTCGCATTGGCATACTGGATGGTTGCCGTCGCATCAAGGAAGATCACGGCGTCAGGCAGCGTATCCAGCAGAGACGGAAATTCAAGATGTGATGCGAGCGGTGCACTCGTTGTTTGCTCTTCATTGCACATAGCGTTGTCTCTATCCCTTTCCCCTTTCCTCTTACCCAATCCCTGGTGAAGAAGATGCGTTCTTGCTCTCTCGTTGAAACGTGGTGATTCAACATGAGTCACCATACCTTGGAGTCAATCATCTAAGCACATTAATTTATACATTGTCTAATATAGCAGCTAACGGAAACGACGTCAAGATCATCGCGCCGGATCTCTTGGAAATGATGGTGCGTGGAGGAAATTTGTGATAAGGCCTATTGCTACGTACGGTCCTTAACCTAGAGCTTCCTTCACTAGTTGTTTCAACAGGGATATAGCTACTTTGTACGCTCAAATACGGCCAGAGAAGATATGCACTAGTAGTCAGTGTGGAGCAATCAGGCTATTTAGATGGTGATTGGCCTGTCAGTGTTTTTCGTCAAAAAGATATGACGTACCATATGACTACGCGTCAATTTGGCTCTCCATCCTTCCGGGGGAAACTAGGAAAAAATAGGGAGGAAAGAGAGCAATAAACTTGCCCTTCGTTAGATTTGGTAAGAACAAAGACACCAGATCAACATGAGGACAAGCCATGCAACATCAGCATACCATAGAGACCCAACAAAAGGGAGAGAAGGAGCAACCACAAGGGATTCTGGTGCCGCTCGATCTGCCGAACTTCAAGATTTTGAGTCAATCTCAGCAAGGAGATGGAAGTCTTGAGGTGCATGTGATAGGGACAAAGAACCAAGAGACCTGCCCAACCTGTCAGAGCGTCTGCGAAAAAATTCATGATACGCGTAGGAGAGTGAAAAGAGACATCACCTTGAGAACCTATCAAGTGCGTCTTGTGCTCTACACACGCCGACTTCGTTGCACGACTTGCCGACATACCTTCACCGAAACAGAAAGCGTGTGTGGAAAATATAAGCGAACCACGAAGCGCTTTCGGCAGTATCTGGCACAACAGGCCTCTGCCCGTCCGGTAGCACAGATTGCAGAACAAGAGGAGGTTGGACCGCGTTTTGTTCAGGATTGCCTGACTGCCCAAGGAGAGGAAAAACTTGCCAAAGTTGGGCGAACCCTCGATGAGGCGGCTCCATTACCCACTCCCCGTTTTCTGGGGATTAATGAATTTGCGCGTCGAAAAGGGCATCGCTATGACACGATTCTCTGCGATCTGGTCTCGCGAACCGTTTTGGAAGTCAGTGAAGGAAGAACATTGGAAGACATTCAAAAGCTCCTGAGGAGGCTGAACAAGCCGGATACTGTAGAAGCGGTGAGTATGGATATGAGCCTTCTTTTCGACCGGCTGTTCAGCTTGCCCTGCCACAAGCAGCCATTGTGGTTGATCATTTCCATGTCATCCAACATGTCATGAAAGCCTTTCGCAAGATTGTTTCCAATTGGGCACACAAGAAGGAAGGAATGATCCTGTTACACAGAAAACAACATCTCTTTCTCAGAGCAAAAGAAGATCTGAGAGAAGATCAAGCGCAAGAGAGGGCCATGATTGGAGCTCGACTCCCGGAGTTGGAAGAAGCATGGCAACTGAAAGAGGCCTTACCATTCGCGGCGGAAGGCCCCTGCATGAATGCAGGGGGATGGAAGCCGCGCCGCCGGCAGGCGGAGAAACCCCTTGACAGGAAGAGTTGTGTATGGTACAGTTGTTCTAACAAGGCTCCATAAGTCCATACGGTGAAAAGACGCATGGCAGGAGAACCTCTCTCTTCTCTTCGTTGGTGTCGCCTGGAGGCGGGCGCAAGTCGCAACGAAGAGTAATCAACCAACGGAAGAGGAGGCCTTCTGGCACTCCTCACGGTCATGTCCTCTCCCGTTCGAGTTGGTCGGCTTGCAATGCTCTCGGTCTCCGACAAGAGCCTCTCGCAAGATGAGGAAGCGTTGGAACGACGGGAGAATCCCTCGGCTTTTAGCCGCAGGGAGTCTCAGTAGTGGTAGTACCCCAAAAGATGTTAAAGTCCAGTACGCGAGCACTGCATAGGTGCAACGCTTGGAAAACATCGGAGCGAAAGTGAGTATGTCGGCGGTTGGCAATCCTTACGACAACGCGAAGGCCGAGAGTTTTTTCAAGACCCTAAAATCAGAGGAGGTGTACCTCAAGCAGTATCAGAGCTTTGCGGAGGCTGAAGCCAACGTTCAGCAGTGTATTAAAGAGGTGTATAACGCCAAACGGCTCTATTCGAGCTTGGGATATATGTCACCTGTTGAGTTCGAGAGCCTACATTCGAGGGATGCACTGTTGACTTTCAGAGTGGAGTCGCCTCAAGGGTTCAGTCCATCTCCTGCGTTCACTTCTATGTACAGCACAAAGGGGTGGCACATAGAAGTGAACGTCCGGTGGGAAAAGCATGGGCACTTTTCATCCTTCTTTATTGCATGGCATGTAGGTTATCATTGATAGCCTGCTGCGCGCTATCCGCCGGTTCTAGATTGACGACAATCGGCTCCTGGCCAGTGCGCGCAATAACCCATTGCGAGG
>DATAYF010000015.1:0-8585 GCA_036272735.1 Ktedonobacteraceae bacterium | reverse complement strand
TCTGGTATTCCAACTGCTACCTGGCGGCAATTTTTGCTGTCATGGTCATTGATCGCGTCATACATTTTTAGGGAGCGCTTTTTTTCAGTATTGTAGCTCTACTTCATCTCTACTTCATTAAGAGGAAAGCATAGTATCATGAACTGGCGTCTTGCATCGCGACTTTCGGTCGTCACTCTGGCAATATTAGTGGTCATTCTGGTGAGCGTGTTTCACCAGCGCCAGGCGAATTCAGCAACTAACTCGCACACGGCATCCAAAGCTGCTGCCGCCACGGGTTTACAGGGAACCGATCTTGGAAAGACTTCAACCCAGGATTTTCGTTTAACCGACCAGAATGGCAAACAGGTTTCGCTATCACAATTCCGGGGTAAGCCGGTGGTGCTGACCTTCCTCTATACCAATTGTCCCGATCAGTGCCCCCTTACCGCCGAAAAATTGCACGCCACCCAGCTTGCTCTGGGCAAGAACGCGGCAAACGCCGCGATGATCGCCGTCAGCGTCGATCCACAAAGGGACAATGTCGCCGCCGCGCTCAAATTTTCGACCGAGCACAATTTACACAACTCCTGGCACTACCTGGTTGGCAACCACAGCCAGCTCCAACCAATCTGGAAGGAGTATCACGTCGAGGCCGCGACGGTGCAAAACGCGCAGACAATCGATCACAGCCTGGGACTTTACGTGATCGACAAGCAGGGTCGCGAGCGCGTCTACTTCGATCCTGACTTTACGCCAGCGCAACTGGCACACGACCTGCAAGTACTCAGCAACGAATAAAAGTGCTTGCACGAAGCAGTAATTTTTGGTATGCTACAAAATATAGGACAACAATTAGGCATTATCGTCCTTGCTAATGGTCAACATTTTTTGAAGGAGCGCAAGAACATATGGACGCTACTCTTCAAAGCGCACATTCTACGGTAGATGAATTATCCTCGTCTGCTGACGCGGATGAGCGAGAGCTAGAAGAACATCATATTCACATGCCCGGTCCGAGCTACTGGCCGATTATTTTGGGTATCGCCATACTCGTGACCCTTGCCGGTGTGCTCTTTATACCCGACGCCCCGTGGCTTTCCATCGTTGGGGCACCATTCGTCCTGGTCGGTATCCTGGGCTGGGCCCTGGAAGATCCCATGGGTGGCGCGGGACACATCACCGTCACCAAAAAGCCTCTTGGCCAACCAATGTCTCCGCAGGTCGTGGACAAGGTTCAAGAGGCCATCGAACGCGTCGTTACTTTCGGTACCACCGCGTACAGCACCCACCCGATCAAGGTGGTCCTTGAGAACGATAATACTGTGCTCTCACTGTACGGTAAAGTCGAATTGGAAGCGCAACGCGACGAAATCGATCAGATCGTTCACAATATGCCAGACGTTGGCGAGGTCTTCAATTTCATCGTGGCTGAAGACGCGATCTTGCGCCAGGCATACGCAAAAATGGACAGCCTGCGCGCCAAGGACAAGCTGGAAGGCGCTCAGGGGCTCTCCGTGCTGGTTGAGAACTACATCCTGAACCTGTATGGCGCGGTGCCAACGGTCGAGATGAAGTACATGCTGGAGAAAGAGATGCTCGGCATCCCTGGCGTGCGCGTAGTGGTCAACCACATCGGCCTGAATAAAGAAATTCCAGGCAATCTAGGTCATACGCTGAACAAAATCGGTGGTGCCTAGTAGATAAAAACGCAACATACAAAAAATGGTCGAGACCGATAAGCCGGTCTCGACCATTTTTTGTATTGCGCAACGCAGCTTAGCGCTTACGTAAGAAGGCTGGAATATCGATGGCATCGTTGGAAGAACCATTATTCCTGCTACCACGCATCATGTCGGCCGAGCGATCAATACGACGCACGACGCGCTGCTGCCCCGGTCCCACTGCTGGACGCTGCATGGGCTGCGCCTCTGGCTCTGGCACAGGCAAGCCCTGTGCTGCGTTTTCCAGTTCGTCCTCATCGAACTCCTCCTCCATCTCGAAATCCTCCTCATCCATCACATCATCATCAACCGGCATAGGTGGTGGCGTAATGGCCCGCTGGCGTCCCGTGTCCGGTGGTACAGACGGGGATCCCAGGCGTTGGCGTCCCTCTGGCGTGGCAGAAGCAGGAATGGCCCGCTGGCGCCCGGTCTCTGGCGGTGCCGCTGGCATGGCACGATGGAGTTGCGCCGGATTCGTCGAACGATTCGAGATGTTGTTGGATGCTGGCAGTGCCGATGGACGCGGCGTCACGTTATTATTCGCGTTGTTGCTCGCACCCGAAGACGCAGCGTACAACCGGCTGCGATCATACTCTGGACGTGAAGCTGGTGGATAGGCAGGCATAGAGGACATGTGTCCATTGCCCGTCACCGCGTCAAAGCCGGTAGCAATTACCGTGATCTTTACCTTGCCATCGAAATGTGGGTCCTGCACTGCACCAAAGATAATATTGGCTTCAGGATGGGCCGCCTGGCTGATAATATCAGCGGCCTCGTTAACCTCGAATAACGTCATATCCATACCGCCGGTAATATTGAAGAGCACGCCACGCGCACCACTGATATCGATGTCCAGGAGCGGACTGGATATGGCCGTGTGTGCGGCATCTACGGCACGGGTATCGCCATCGGCCTCACCAATCGCCATCAGCGCGGAACCAGCCACCGACATAATTGCCTTCACATCGGCAAAGTCCAGGTTAATCAGGCCAGGCACGGTAATCAGGTCACTAATGCCCTGAATACCCTGGCGCAGCACATCGTCGGCCAGTTTAAACGCCTCCGAGAGCGGCGTACGCTTATCGGCAACTTGCAGCAAGCGGTCATTGGGCACCGTGATCAAGGTGTCCACGTGATCCTTCAAGCTGGCAATGCCCTCCTCGGCCGAGAGCTGACGCTTCTTGCCCTCAAAGGAAAATGGCTTGGTGACAACACCAACCGTGAGCGCGCCAACCTCGCGAGCAATCTGTGCGACAATCGGGCTCGCGCCGGTTCCGGTGCCACCACCCATACCAGCGGTGATAAATACCATGTCCGAGCCTTTAAGCGCTTCGTAAATCTCTTCTGCATTTTCTTCTGCAGCTTTACAACCCATACTGGGGTTGCCGCCTGCACCGAGGCCACGAGTCAGTTTATCGCCAATACGAATATGCTGTGGGGCCTCATTGAGCAGTAAAGCTTGCGCATCAGTATTAATAGCAATAAACTCAATGCCCGCCATACCGGCCTGAATCATACGGTTCACCGCATTACTGCCACCCCCCCCGACCCCGATTACACGGATTTGGGCAAAACCTTCAAGTTGATGATTTCCTGTTGGTATCATTTTTTTTCGTGGCCTCCTTCCGAGTCCTTATCAGTAGAACGAACGATGCCCATAATCAGAACATTACAAGAGCATGTATCTCTCTACACCCTAGGAACTTCGACTAAGGAATAAAAGCACGTAACCAGCGACCAAAACGCGAGATCATATCGCCAGTCGTTTTCTCTTCCTCGAACTCCTCTTCATCAATTAACAGTGAAGTGTGACGCAACCCCCACAACAGCAGACCAACAGCGGTCGCATACGCTGGCCTGCTGATCGAGTCCGCCAGGCCATGCAAGCCCAGCGGAGACCCCACACGCGCGGGCAGGTCCAGCGACTGGCTGGCCTGTTCGACAATGCCCGGCAATTCGGCCGTGCCACCCGTGATCACAATTCCTGCTGGCAATAGCCCCTCGTACCCTGACTTTTTGATCTCTTCGTGCACCATACCGAGTAGCTCTTCTACACGAGCCTGGATAATTTCCGCGAGCAATTTGCGTGGTACAAGGTCGTTACAATCTGGCATAAATCGCGCCAGGTCAATCATATCGTCTTCGTCGATAGCCGATGGATCGCAATGTCCATACGTGATCTTCAGTTCTTCCGCGACCCCCATCGGTAATCGCAAACCGATGGCGATATCGCTGGTAATCAGGTTGCCCCCAATCGGCAATACAACCGTTTGCCAGATAGCCCCATCAGCGAAGACGGCGATATCGGTGGTTCCCCCTCCAATATCTATCAGGACCACGCCCAGATCAGTCTCACCATCCGCCAATACCGCTTCACTTGAGGCCAAAGGTTCCAGTACAAGGTCCTCAATCTCTACATGTGCTTTATGCAGACATTTAATTAAATTATGAATCGAGGAGACCGCGCCCGTGATAATATGTGTCTCTACCTCCAGACGGAAACCCGACATACCAATCGGGTTCTTGATCCCCTCCTGCCCATCGACAACGTAGCCGCGAGGAATGACGTGAATCACCTCGCGATTAGCGGGAATGGCGATGGCCCGCGCAACCTCGATGGCTCGACTGATGTCATTCTGCACGATGTCACGATGGCTCGGCGAAATAGCCACGAAGCCTTTGCTGTTCTCCGACTCGATATGACTACCCGCTACCCCCACGTACGCTGCTTCGATTTTCTTTCCTGAAAGGCGTTCTGCACGATCCAGCGCCGCTGCGATTGAAGTGACGGTCTCTTCAATATTCACCACCACCCCACGGCGCAACCCCTGTGAAGGGCAGGTGCCAACGCCAACAATATTCAGCTTCCCATCGCGATCCAGCTCGCCAACCAGGACGCAAATCTTTGTTGTTCCAACGTCGATCCCGACGATCACCCGCTCTTGCACGTTTACGCTCCTACCTGGGCGGTATCATTGTGGGACGCACTACGAACCCGATAATAGAGACCAGCCATAATGTTTTATGCCTCATTATTTCAATGTATAGACCGGACGCAGGCCATAACGCAGATCAATAGTCGCGACATTGAGATGCTGCTTGTGCGTAACCATCAGAATTTGTTGCAACTCAATCAATCTATTGCCCAATGGGTTTGCATCTGTTGCATCCCCCAGATAGGCTTTCCATCCCTCCGGGCTATCAACAATATAAGATCCCCTACTACCTGCTTCCCCCGTGTCATGATTACTAGCGTCTATTGTACCATCATAGTACAGCTTGAACGTTCCTATTCCTACCACTTTCGGAAGATCGGCGAGTGCCGTCGTCGCGAAGCCGATTTCCGCCGCGTCCAGGTGGGTACCTGGACGTATGGCGGTTTTTTGCTGCGTAGCCACGTTCAAGACCATAGGCAGCGTGCTTACTTTTGCTGTACTCGCCGTCGTCGGCACGGCTGCAATGACAACACCATGCTTGTCGACGCTATAGGTGCCTTGCTGCGTCTGCCAGAGCAAGGCGGGCTGACGCTCAACAATGGTAATCTTCAGCCGGTTGGGCAACTGCTTGCTTACGCTCACACTGTCCACCCGTGGGAGCGCCGCAATACGCTCCATCAGGGCTGAAACATTGATGAGAAAGATATTTTGCCCACGCATATCTATACGTTGAATGCTCTGTGCCAGGGCAACACTATGCGTCCCCTCTATGTTGACCTGCTCGATACGAAACCTGCTGTCGGTCAGCACAAAGCGGACCGCCAGCATACAGCACACGGCTGCGAACAAGGCGCTGATCAGCCTGAGCCAAAAGCGACGCTTACGCGCACGATGACCACTACGCGTCGGAATGGGCGAGGACAACTGCGCCGCATTGGCACTCCGCACCGCTCTGATCCTGCCACTAGATGCGTACACACCTGTCTGGGCATACGTACGCTGCGCCATCTTCACGTACGTGCGCGGACGAGTTCGTCCCTGACGTAGCTCCTTCTGCCGCTGCGAGAAGGTGTTCCATGCCCGCGAAGGGTCCGCATCGGGCACCGTGACCACACGCTGCTGCCCGCGCCGTACCGCTGCACTCTTTTCTACAAGTTGACGCTCTGGAAGAGCGGTACGTGTACTTTCTACACGCGATTGTCTTTCCACTTGCGCCGCTACTGGGTGTCGCTTTCTATACGTGTGTATAGCTACCTGCTCCGGCAGTTTCTTTTTCTCTGTCATGGTGCCTCTACCCTCCACTCGCCACGCAATTCGACCTCTAATTCAAGCTCGATGCCAAACTGTGCCCGCACGCGGTTGTGTGCCTCCCTGATCAGCCAGGCGATATCAGCGGCACTAGCCCCCCCGACGTTGACGATAAAGTTGGCATGACGCTCCGATATACGTGCCTTCCCGTGTTCCATCCCACGCAATCCTACCGCTTCTATCAGGCGTCCAGCGTGATCCCCCGGCGGATTCTTGAATACAGAGCCCGCGCTTTGCTGCGGCGGCTGGGTCCGCTTCCTATGCTGCTTATGATCATCGATTGCGGACCGCAATACCTGCGGATCTTCGCGCCGTAGACGTATCGCTACTTGCGTGATGATCTCGGCCGGTTCGAGCAAATGACGCGAGGCGGCCAATGGATTGCCCTGCTCGTCAAATTGCACGCGCCGCTGTGAGCGAAAACGACTATGGCGATAACTCAAGGCTAATTCGTGCTGTTGATAACGCACTACGACCGGCGCTACAGGTTCCTCTAGAGATTTTCTGGCATCAATAATTTCTACCCACTCCAACACACTCCCAATATCGCTATCGTGCGCCCCCGCGTTACTGATCACACCACCACCCAATGTTCCGGGAATGCCCGGACCAAATTCAAGCCCACCCCAACCGAGCACAGCCAGTTCGTTCAATAGTTTGGGCCAACTTACTCCCGCCCCCGCCACCAGCAGCGCGGTATCATTATCATTCCCACGCTCCTCAATCGTATAACTGTTCAGCGCAATACGCGCCGCCACTCCTCGTATGCCCGCGTCGGCGTACAATATGTTGGTGCCATTGCCCGCTAGTAGTAAGGGCCAACGCTGCTGTGCACAGATCGTGACTAAACCGAGCAGGTCGTCAGGGCTATCGATTGAGACCCAGATATCGGCAGGGCCGCCGACGCCAAAGGTACAATGGCGCGCCAGTGGCTCATTGCGGCGGACCCGCGCACCAAAGCGCGCGTCCAATGTCTTGTAAGCAGTCTCAAGATCGAATGTCATGTTCGTTCCTCACCAGGTTTCATTACGCGTTACGTAGCAACTGTTCGGTCACTTTATAAATATCTCCGGCTCCCATAATCACCGCCAGGTCGCCATCTTGCAAGGTCGTTTTTAACAATTGCGTCGTGGCGGCCACATCGCCGCCATACAACACCTGCACTTCGCCAGCGGCGACACGCGGACGCTGCTGCATGGCCGCCACCAGTTCTCGTGTATGCACAAGGCCCGTGTCCTGCTCGCGTGCCGGAAAGATATCCGCCAGGATCACGATATCGGCGGCATCAAAGGAGCCTAAAAACTGCTGAAAAAAGGTTTTCGTGCGACTGTACATGTGCGGCTGATAGACCGCCAGCAGGCGTTTGCCAGGATAGCGCTTGCGCGTCGCTTCCAGCGTGGCCGCGATGGCTGTCGGATGGTGCGCGTAGTCGTCCACCAGCATGACATCACGCTCCACACCGTTGATCGTCAGCGGCTGCTGATTACGTATCTCGAAGCGCCTCCTGGTTCCACCGAAATCGCCCAGCGTGCGTACCACAGTCTCGACGTCCACACCAACCAGCCGTGCCACTGTCAACGCGGCCAGCGCGTTCTCGATGTTGTGCGCCCCCGGCAATTGTAAGTGCAGCACGCGCTCTTCAGGAAACGTCTCGCCGTTGTTAGCATGCACACGGAAGCTCGTCTCGCCATCCAGTTTGATATCGAACGCCTCGAAGGTCGCTGGTTGCTTCACTAGCGGCGCACCCGTGACCGAGTACGTGACAACGCGACCAGGCCAATCCCGCAAACGCGCCAGCAGATCCAGGCAGCCCTGGCTATCCACGTTGATAACCAGCGTCGGCGCTAGCGACCAATCGCCATCCATGTCCATGCCACGAATAAAGTGTTCGAACGCGTCCAAAAATGCCGCATAATCAGCGAAAAATTCAGGATGCTCATACTCAATCGACTTCACAACCGCCACGCGTGGATGATAGTGCCAAAAGTTATGATTAAATTCGTCAGCCTCATTCACAAAGTACTGGCCCTGACCCAGACGATAGTTTGCCCCAAAACGTGGCACCACCGCGCCGATCTCGCAGGTTGGGTCCAGCCCGGCATCTACCATCATCAGCGCGAGCATCGACGTGCTGGTCCCCTTGCCGTGTACACCACTGACCGACAGGACACATTTACCGCGCATAATCTCGCCCAGCACTTCCTGCCAGGTCACAATGGGAATACCCATGCGCCTGGCCGCCAGCAGTTCGACATTATTCGCGTCGAGCGCGGTCACTGCCGGGCTGATGACCAGTTTATCCACCTGAGCAAGATGCTCGGCGCTGTGCCCGATCTGCACCTCGATCCCCACCTGTTCCAGCGCCCGCGTGGTCGCCGAGGCCATACGATCACAACCCGTCACGATCTCACCCGCCTGCAGCGCCATTTGCGCCACAGCCGAGATCCCTTGCCCACCTATACCCATAAAATGTAATCGCGACTTGTTCAAATATTTATTACCTCTTGTTCCGTGGCCGATGTTTTGGAACCGTGTGCCATCTTCACAATAGTTTCGGCAATATCTGCGGTTGCTGATGGCTTCGCAAATTGCGCCAGCGCCGCCTTCATCACCGGCAAGAGCGTCGGCTGGGCGATGA
>DATAYF010000014.1:0-29137 GCA_036272735.1 Ktedonobacteraceae bacterium | reverse complement strand
CTCCTTCACCAAATCCTTGAACGCTTATCTAAAATTTCCTAGGGGTCGCTCTCTGGCCCCCACCCTCTGGCCCCTGTCAACGATGACGGGGGCTTCTTTTTGTTTTAGGACGATAGCCATAGGTGGAGTTGGTCAAGTTCTGCAACCCCACCTGCGTGATGTAGTAGGACTCGGTCTCGTAGGCGCGCAGCTCGTCGTCTGTCCTCCCCACTATTTCCTGGACCACATCATATCCCGCGTCCTGTATTTCCAGGATCACCTTATGCTTGTGCTTGAGCCACATGTACTTGTGACTCTTCATGGTCGCCCTGGTCGCTGACTCGTGGGATGCGACTCGCTTTCCTGTGCCCTTTCCTACATAGAAGATGGTCCCGGCCTTGACAGCGCTGCGGATCAGCATGAAAAACCCTCCTTCATGGGCGTTGAAAGAACAAACGCACAATGGGAGGGCAAATTGCATGAACTGGCTTGTAGAGCGGGGTGACGGTCTTCAGGTTTTTGAGACAAGCGCGTATACCGTTCCGCCACAGCGGCGTATCCCCTTGCAGTGTGCATAATAGCGCATCTGTAGCTGATTGTCAATGATTAGACCGAGGAGATTGCGGAAACTTGTGGCATTTCGGCCCGTCCATATGGACCGATAACCCTGAACTTCTGATAGCGCTGCTCTAATAGCTGCTCGATGGATAACTCTTTGAGTGTTGCTAGCTGCTTTAAGATTGCAGCTTTGATATTTTCGGCTGCCTGCTGATAATTGCGATGAGCGCCGCCTAACGGCTCGGCAATGAGTTCATCTGCAAGTTCAAGGTTATACACTTCGCGTGCGCTGATATGCATGGCCTCTGCTGCCTGAGGCGCTTGCTTCGAGTCGCGCCACATGATAGAGGCTGCTGCTTCAGGAGCTGCTGCCGTGTAGTAGCTGTTTTCCAGCATAAGAATGCGGTCCGCGATACTGATAGCCATCGCTCCACCGCTGCCGCCTTCACCGATAACAATCGCCACGATAGGTACGTGCAGACGGGACATGAGGTACAGATTGGCCGCGATGGCCTCTGATTGTCCACGTTCCTCGTCTTCAAGACCAGGCGAAGCACCAGAAACATCAATAAACGCCACAATTGGCATCGCAAACTTTTCGGCCTGGCGCATCAAACGAGCGGTCTTGCGGTATCCTTCTGGATGCGGCATGCCATTGTTCCGAAATATGCGCTCTTTCATATCTCGGCCTTTTTCGTGGCCGATGACCATAACTTTTTGGTCCCCTATGCTGGTCGGACCGGCAATGATTGCATGGTCGTCACCAAAGGTACGATCACCATGCATTTCAAAAAAATTATCACAAATAAGTTTGACATAATCGGTCGTGTGAGGGCGATCCTTGTGTCGTGCCACCAGAACCGTCTGCCACGGCGTCAAATCTCTATATATTGCTTCTGTACGATGCAGTAAATCTTGCTCAAGTGCTTGTAATTGTGTACGCTCATCTGGCTTGAGACGATCACCTTTGCGTTGTAGCGCGGTAATCTTCTTTTCTAGTTCGGCCAGCGGCTTCTCAAATTCCAGATCGTAAGCCATTGTTCCCGTCCCTTTGTAGGCTGCTTATAGTCATACCACAGCGGATTTATGCATACAAGCGTAGGAGTCGTCCTAGTGTATGGCGTAAATCACGTCGATGGACAATCTCGTCAATCATACCATGTTGCAGAGCAAATTCCGAGTTGACTGTATTTTCCGGTAATTTGATATGCATAAATTGTTCAATGACGCGCGGACCGGTAAAACAGACGAGAGCGCCCGGCTCTGCCAGGATAACGTCGCCGAGCATGGCAAAGCTGGCGGTGACGCCACCCGTGGTGGGATGGGTAAGCAGACTAAAATAAGGGAGCTTGGCCTCGCCAAGTTTTGCCAGCGCTGCTGACGTTTTCGCCATCTGCATCAGCGAGTACAGCCCCTCCTGCATACGCGCGCCACCTGATGCTGTGCTAATGAGTACCGGCATATGCTTGTCGATGCCAAGTTCGATGGCGCGTGTGATTTTTTCGCCGACCACCGATCCCATACTTCCACCAATGAAGCGGAAATCCATAACGGCCAGCGCGAGGGGCTGACTTTCAATCAGCGCGTGGCCAATCACCACGCCCTCTTTCATACCGGTCTTCTGCTGATCTTCTGTGAGCTTGGTCGCGTAATCCTGGTCACGACTGACGAATTTGAGTGGGTTGGTAGAGATCATATCGGCGTCTTGCTCAATAAAGCTGCCAGCATCTACCAACAATGTAATGCGTTCGTAGGCGCTGAGCGCGAAATGATAGCCGCAGCGTGAGCATATTTTGAGATTTTTTTCCCAATCCCGCGTATATAAAATTTCTTTACATTTGGGACACTTAACTGCTACATTCCCCATCTCAGGTAGCGTGGCACCAATCGCTGATGCCTGTTTAGTGGAGGGGACTGCCGCTTCTTTGACCATACAAAAATTCTCCCGTTATTCTTGGGCGAAGAGTGCCTCTACAAATGCTCGTGGCTCAAATGGTGAGAGGTCTCCGACTTTCTCACCAGTGCCGATGAATTTGATGGGTACGCCCAGGTCGTCGGCTACGGCGAAAGCAAAGCCACCCTTGGCTGTACTATCCATTTTGGTAATGATCACACCAGTCAGGCCGATATCTGCGGCAAATTGACGTGCTTGCAGCAGAGCGTTTTGCCCGGTCGTTGCGTCAACAACCATGAGTAACTCGTGCGGACCATCTGGCACAAATTTCTGAATGACCTTGTTGATTTTCTTCAGCTCTTCCATCAGATTGTATTTTGTATGTAGACGTCCGGCCGTATCCACGAGGAGTATATCGCTCCCCCGTGTTTTCGCGGCCTGAAGAGCATCGTAAACAACGGCACCCGGATCTGAGTTGGGATTTTGGCTGATGACCGGAACGCCAACACGTTCACCCCAAACCTTGATTTGATCAATGGCGGCGGCGCGAAAAGTATCCCCAGCCGCCAGCATTACTGCGTGACCTTCTTGCTTCAGGCGATAGGCCATTTTGGCTATACTGGTGGTTTTGCCTGATCCGTTCACGCCAATAATCAACACAACGGTCAATGGGGATTGTTTGGAAAAGCGTAAGGATGATGATGTGCCGAGGAGCGAGGCTAGTTCTTCGCGTAGAGCGCGCTGTACTTGTGCGCCTGTATTCATATGTTCTTCTTCGACGCGCTGACGCAAACGTTCAATGAGCCATATGCTTGTGCCTGGTCCGACATCAGCTCCTAGCAACGACTCTTCCAACTCATCCCATAACTCGTCGGTGATGTTATCAGTTTGCTGGATGGTGTTACTCACCCGGCTAAACATCTGGCGCGTACGATTAAGAAAACCAAAGCGCTGTGGTTCATCCCTAGCTGGCTCTGCTTCCTTTTCTTCTTGCGTCCCCTCAGATTGCTTTTTCGGGTCCTCATCTGGTTTTTGCCCAAAAAATCGATTGAGCACGTGCGCACTGACTCCTTATATTTATACGGCAAACTGTAGTAAGTAGCCTGTAATCATCATAGCCATTCATAAACAACGCTTCACATTGAATGCTGAGCAGTCATATGAATGCAAGGAACGTATAATCTTCGCAAACTCGAAGAAGAGGGAGCCAGATCACTGAGACGTCCAATGGAAACAGTGACTTCGTCCCTCTAGACGAACCTGGCAAAAAGATAAAAATATGCCTTTTGCCATGGTTGTGCGCACCAATCGCTCGCCGAGAACACATATTGGTACGCTTGTGATGTCATACCCCACTCTTACTGACGGTTGGAGCGATATGAATGGAGAGAGCCATCACTGATTGGTTCGTTGATAATAATGTCGCCATTGCGGATCTTAATGTTGTACAGGCACGAAGGGTTGGTACAAACCCACGCCTTATACTCGATGGAAGCTCCCTGGCTACCGAAATCCGAAAGCGGAACCAGATCACCTTCACTACATTTGCGACACCGAGGAAATGCGTTTTCCACGAAATCGCCTCCTTCCTTACTTCTCTGGAGGTAACAATCGCCCGTCTCAAGTATTGGTCGGTGAACCAAAAAGTGAGGCGTAACGAGAATGTAAGCCGAGGGGGAGCCTCCGCCGCTGCATCCGCATCCCCACAGCAGGTTTAATCCATGCCTTTCACAATCATACCACAACTCTTCTTCCCTGTCAGTAGCTACATGAAAGAAAATTCATTTTTCTACCTACAGGTACATTCCCTTTTCACGCGATAACCCAAGAGAGGAGCGTCCATATGAGAGACCAGGTGATTAACCTCTGATGGCAGTTGCCCGTTTGTATCACCAGCGTGTGACACCATTTTTTTGCTGCAACTGCTATCCTATTGCTTCTTACCTTCAGCATAGCAGGAGTTACAACTCTAGTCAAGCGTTCGCATTTATAGATGTTTACTAGGTGACGGGGTGCGTAAAAACCCCCACTTATGGAAATATATTCCGCTCTCTCGCTTGCTTTATCTGATCTCCTTTTGGCGCGTATCGGCCTATTGTGAGCATCAGCGGAAATGGATGTTTCGCAGCATACCCATTTGCTCTAGCCTGTCTTTCCCTTGCGCATGCTCTTGTTGGTGTCGTGAAAAGTTGTTTGTCTCACACGTCCACGAGGGTCTTTTCTGGTTATTGTATGAAATTCGCTTCATTCTCTTGCCTTTGGCATAAATATTGCACAGTAATGAAAATACGAGAGCATTATTTAAGCGGTACCACCACTGGTGGATGTTCTGTAGAAGAAATTGAAGAAATACTCCGTGTTCAAGTTGATCAACGGAGGGTGTCATAAAAAGGAGTACTCATTATGGTAGCTAGAGCAACAAAGACGTCACGTGGTGTGGGGAAGAGTGAGAAAGTTGCATTGGGGAAGAGGCGTACTTCTCAAGAGTACACTTACGAGAGAAATAGTATAAAAGACGAGAACGATATAGATTGCGCATATAATGAAGAAGTCGAGGACGAGCGCGGAGCTGTCGAGGACTCGGTCAAACAATATTTAAAAGAAATAGGTATGTATCCACTCCTTTCTGCTGAGCAGGAACTCAAGTTGGCTGAGCGTGTGGCAAATGGCGACATCTACGCTGGCCAAAAGCTCATGGAAGCAAATTTACGCCTGGTTGTTAGTATTGCTAAACGCTATGCAAATCAAGGCTTGCCTTTGTTAGATCTGATTCAGGAAGGCAACATCGGCTTGATGCGCGCGACCCAAAAATTTGATTACCAGCGTGGTTTTCGTTTCAGTACGTATGCGACCTGGTGGATTCGCCAGGCGATAAGCCGGGCAATTGCTGAACATTCGCGCAGCATTCATATCCCAGTGCATGTTGTCGAACTTATTTATAAAATCAAGCGTGTTGCTCGCCGCATTTATCAAGAGCAGGGCATTGAGCCTCTGGCAGAACAATTGGCAATCGAGGTTGGGTTATCTCGTGAGCGCGTGGTAGAACTGCTCAGCGTCGCCGAACAGCCCATCTCGTTAGACGCGCCTATGGCCGATGACGAGGAGTATCACCTGGCCGATATGCTGGAAGATACCAGTATCTCAACACCGCCGGATCAATCGTCGCAACAGATGCAGCGCGATTATATCGAGAAAGCGATAGAGGTGCTCAATCCACGTGAGCGCACCATTATCGAGATGCGCTACGGCTTGAAGGATGGTCATTCGTTGTCGTTGGATGAAGTAAGTGTCTTTTTCCACCTCACACGCGAGCGTATCCGTCAGATTGAGGTGAAGGCCCTGCGCAAACTACGATATCCCGAGCGGTACGAAGGCATACGTGATCTGGCACGCGCATAAACAGCAGCAGGCAGGGTATGTCGTGAGGCAACCTGCCTGCTGCTATTTAGGTTATATATTATACGCCTTCGGCGACCACTCCTCCGGCCTTTTGTTGCAGGTAGGCGTAAATGAAAGGGTCAACGTCGCCTCCCAGGTATCCATCGGTGTCACTGGTCTCATGATTTGTACGATGGTCTTTGACGATGTTGTAGGGATGCACAGTCACCGTACGGATTTGTGTGCCGAAGTCGGCCTGCACATTTTCTCCTTTGAGTTTCGCGGCCTCTTCGGCATGCCTTTTCTCCTCTAACTCATAGAGGCGGGCTTTGAGTAACTTCAGCGCGACCTCGCGATTTTGAATTTGCGAACGTTCGTTTTGGCAGGTGACGACAAGACCGGTAGCCAGGTGGCGCATACGCACGGCCGAATCCGTTTTATTGACGTGCTGACCACCGGCTCCGGTTGAACGATAGGTATCGACCTCGATATCTTCTGGACGGATGGTAATTTCAATTGCGTCTTCGATATCGGGCATGACCTCGACTTTCGCAAAGGAGGTATGACGACGGTGGGCGGCGTCGAATGGCGAGAGGCGAATCAGGCGTTGCGTGCCGATTTCTGAGCGCAAATAGCCGTAGGCATAGCGTCCCGTGATCTCGACGGTCACGCTCTTGACGCCCGCTTCTTCTCCTTCGCTATAGTCATATACCTCGGTGTGAAAGCGATGCTGGTCCGCCCAACGCAGGTACATGCGCAGGAGTATCTCCGCCCAATCCTGTGCATCGACGCCCCCGCTCCCGGCATGAATGCTGAGGATGGCGTTCCGCTCGTCGTGTTCTCCGTTGAGCATCAAAGAGAATTCCAGTTTTTCGAGCTGTTGTTCCAGAGAGGATAGAGACAGCTCAATTTCTGCCTGTATTTCCTCGTCTGGCTCCTCTTCCAGCAATTGGGCGATGCCGTGCAGGTCATTGAGTTGCGTGGCGATACCTTCCCACGTGGTCACTTCCTCGCGTAAAGCATTCAACTGCTGCATATGTGCCTGTGCCTTACGGTTGTCCGACCAGAAATCAGGCACAATGCTTTCTTCTTCTAGTTTGTTGATCTGGTTTTTTTTATTGACCAGGTCAAAGACGCACCATTGTTTTCTCGACGCGTCTCTGCTGGCGTGCGATTTGATTTGTCAGTTCACTCATGCCTGCTATTGTAACATGTTTTGCGGCGCGTTGCATCTCTTCCGTAAACTATAGCAGGTAGCTTGGCTTTGTCTGGCATATAAAGAAACGTTGATGGTTTGCATACCTAAGTTTCGTCCAACATAGCAGCCGAGTGCGGCTAAGAGAAAAGGGCTTGCCGTTGGCTGAGCAGCCCGAACCGTCCAGCGATCCAGGGCTATAGCCTTCCTACGTTTGGTGCGTGATGGGCTGTATATCAGCAGTCTGTTGCGTTTCGACACCTCAACGCAGATCGTTGAGATCGTCCTCAATCAGCACGTTTACCTGGCTTGCTCGCTCCTTTGCACGTGGTCGTTATTTGGGCGAAACTTAGGCTATGGTACTATCAGTGATCATCTATATGTTCATCTGTGGTGAACTGTGAGTTGAGTACTCGCTCAATTTGCCTTACTCTACCTGGAGATTAGTGTGCGCCCCACGGCCTCGGTGACGACCTGGATCTTTGGCATGAGCTGGTTGAATTGTTCAATCGTAATCGATTGCGCACCATCTTTGAGAGCCTCATCCGGGTTGGGATGCACCTCGACCAGTAGCGCGTCGGTTCCGGCCGCCACTGAGGCCAACGACATCGGCTCAATCAGGTCACGCCGCCCGGTTCCTTGACTGGGATCAGAGATAATCGGCAAGTGTGAGAGCCGCTTGATCAATGGAATCGCACTGATATCCATGGTGTTGCGTGTGATCCTTTCAAAGGTACGGATGCCGCGCTCGCAGAGGATGACATTAGGGTTGCCTTGTGAAAGTACATACTCGGCGGCAAGCAACCACTCCTCAATGGTTGCCGACATACCCCGTTTGAGCACAACCGGCGTTTTGGTGCGCCCCACCTCGTCGAGCAGCATGTAGTTTTGCATGTTGCGTGTCCCAATCTGCAAAATATCGGCGTATTCGCTGACCATGGCAACATCGGTTGGGGTCATCACTTCGGTAATCACGGCCATGCCGAATTCGTCACGCGCCTTGGCGAGTAGCTTCAACCCGTCTTCACCCATGCCACGGAAGCCATAGGGCGAGGTCGAGGGCTTAAATGCTCCACCACGCAGGATGACCGCGCCAGCTTTGCGTACCGCTTCAGCCGTGGTGAGGAGCTGATACTCGCTTTCGACGGTGCAGGGACCGGCCATCATCACGACATCTTTCCCTCCAACGTAGACCTTGCCGCCAGCGACACACGCGCTGGCAATTTCAATAATGCTGTCTTCGGGATGAAACTCGCGGCTGGCGAGTTTGTAGGGCTTCGAGACGCGTATGACGCTGTCCACACCGGGTAAGCCTTCTAATGCCTCTTGCAAGTCTGGCGTAATGCCGCCAGCTTTGCCTGGTGTGCCCGAAGGGTTGGTGCTACCGAGTACACCGATTACGGTACGTTCTACTCCTTTGGATAAGTGCCCGGTCAAACCCCGGTTTGCCAGAAAATTCAAGATGTGCTCAGTGTGTTCTTCGCTACTCGTTGACTTCATTACGACAATCATGCAAAAATTCTCCTTGCGCTAAAATAAAATGATGAACTGGTAATGCGTCATCGGTACTCTGCGCTTTCGACCTCTTTGTCATGATCGGCGTTGATCGTGCGCGTTGGGCGATGCCTTACGCGTGCCCTTGCTTCATTTATCCATGTCGCGCAGGTTGATGGCATTCTTTATATAAACATGCTGCATCTCTCTGGCACTGCGGGTCGTATTGACGTGCAGCAGGACGCGGATGCATTTTTTCAAGCTGTTTGGCACGGGTATTTCGCGTGTGCACATCAAGGGCACATCGATCCAACCTAGGTCGCGCGCCGCTCTGGCCGGGAATGCTGCGTCCAGATCGTTGGTAACAGAGAAAATCGCACTGGCGATATCGTCAAGATTCAAGCTGTTCTGCTGAACAATAAGCTTTAAGAGCTCTGTGGTAGCAGCAAAAATCTCTTCTTTACTGTTGGTCTCTACTGTTGTTGCTCCTCGAATGCCTCGACAATACATAATGTGGTATGACCCCTTTCCAATAACATCCACTTCGTCCCCTTATTCCGAACTCCAACGCCACTAACGTGGCTAGCGCGATGCGCTCAGGTGTTCGGAGAAGTAGTACCGTGGTTTATGGCTACAATAGCCAGTTGAGAAATGTTCCTTGTATTGTAAGGGATAGCCACAAGGTTGTGCCAGTACTTTTCCTCTGTTCGTGTCTTGTTTCCAGAGTACAAAATGTATATGTATGTGGTTACGGTCGCTGACTGAGACTATGAATATACTTCCTGATGGCCGTGATCTGCTCGCTTTCATCCTTATAATCATCAATCATATTGACGATGGCGCTTCCTACCACGACTCCTTCGGCGTAGCGCGTCACCTGTGCAATGTGTTCGGGCGTATTCAGTCCGAAGCCCACGGCCAGTGGTATGTGCTTGTCGCGGGTGAATGAGCGCACGTGCTCGATAAAACTTTGCAGGTGCGGCGGCAGTTCTTTGCGTGCGCCCGTGACGCCACTGAGCGAAACGCAGTAGATAAACCCGCCTGGAGTGCTGGCCGAGCGTTCAGCAATGTTAACGATACGTTCGTCGGGCGTGGTTGGTGGTATCAGAAAGATCAGTACCAGTCCTTGATCGTACGCCGCCATCTGGAGCGCGTCAGCCTCTTCAGGCGGCAGATCCGGTACAATCAGCCCGCTCACTCCCGACTCTCTGGCTGCTATACAGAAGCGCTCGATGCCATAGGCGAGAATGGGGTTGTAGTAGCCCATAAAAATTAATGGTGTCTCGTTGTGCTGGGCAATCTGCTTCGCCACCTCCATACATCCCCTGATGGTCATGCCGTGCTGTAGAGCTTCATGACCGGCATGCTGGATGGTGGCTCCGTCAGCAAGAGGATCGCTGAAGGGGATGCCCAACTCGACGATATCCGCGCCGCTCTCCATTGCCGCCAGCACCAGTTGGACGGTCTGCTCCGCCGAGGGATACCCACACATAAAATAAGGGATGAGTACTCCCCGATGCTCTTGTTGTGCCTGCTCGAATGCACGGCTGATCTTGTGCGCAGGCATGGTCTGTTGCTCTACCGTGCTACTCCTGGTTGGTTCCATGATTGACTGCTCCTAAATGATGCTCTTCGTCCGTTATCATTGGATGATTTACGTCGAGTATGCCTACCTTGTACGTACCGCCCACGTAAGTATGCAGTAGTTCGCTGAGGTCCTTCACCGCGGCTGCAATATCGTGTTGGGCTTCGTTGTGATGTGCTTCCACAGTAATGATGGCGTTGGTTGTCGCCTCCTGAGCTGCACTGGTCTCGCTTTGTCGCCAGCACCAGCGTCGCGCGATTACCAGCCCGCTCGCATCGGAAAACACGACCTCGCCAGGACGTGGAGCATCTTCTTTGTCTTCTCCCAGCGTCGTATAGCGTTCGCTGCCGTTCGCAAAATGGACCGTGATCGGACTCTGCAATGCCCTGATATCAAAGACCGCTACCGGCAAGGTATACCGTATGCTTACAAGATTGCCGATGTCGACCAGCGTATTAATGCTGGGGATATCGCCTTTCTTGGTTAAACGGCGTAAAAGTGCCTCGGCGGCGCTACGATACTGCGTTGGATCAACACCAAAGGCTCGTAGCGCGCTGCGCCATGCTGTCAGCGTCGGTAGCTGGCTGAGCGGCGTGTTGCCGATACGCTGCTGCACCGCTAATTGCTCTTCTTGATAGGCGGTGAGCAGACTGTGAGGTGTTGGGCCATTGTTAAGACCCCGCGCCAGCATAACCCCACCTACAACCTGTGGATATCGCGTGAGTAGGTCCCCGTGGTACTGGAAGGTTGTCATCGCTCCTTACCTTTACAGCTTGACGTTTAGCGCTTTGGCGACCGTCATCATATCTTTGTCGCCGCGTCCTGACAGATTGACGATGATCAGCGAACCCGCCGGGATTTTTCCCCGCTCGCCCATTTCCAACAGGTAGCCAAGGGCGTGCGAGGACTCCAATGCGGGAATGATGCCCTCGGTCTGGCTCAACACTTGCAGGCCGTTGAGCGCGCTGGCGTCATCGGCTGACACATAGGTTGCCCGGCCAGTGTCTTTCATATAGCTATGCTCCGGTCCGACGCCTGGATAATCCAACCCCGCCGAGATACTGTGCGTGTCGAGCACCTGACCATCTTCGTTTTGCAGCAAGTAACTGAGCGTGCCGTGTAAGACGCCCGGAGAACCTGCCACCAGCGTCGAGGCGTGCTGTCCCGACTCAATGCCCTTTCCGCCAGCCTCGACGCCAATAAATTTTACCTCGGGATCTTCGGCAAATGGATAGAAGATGCCAATGGCATTGCTGCCGCCACCCACGCAGGCCAGGATCATGTCGGGTAGCCGTCCCTCTTGCTCCATAATTTGTGCGCGGGCCTCTGTACCAATGATGGATTGGAAGTCGCGCACGATGCGTGGATAGGGATGGGGACCCGCTGCGGTGCCAAACATGTAGAAGGTCGTCTCCACATTGGTGACCCAGTCGCGAATGGCTTCGTTGATGGCATCCTTCAACGTTTTTGTACCGCTGCTGACTGATCGGACCTCGGCCCCCAACAGCTTCATACGGAAGACGTTGAGCGATTGGCGCTCAATATCGACTTCACCCATATAGATGATGCACTGTAACCCAAGCTTGGCGCAGACGGTGGCAGTGGCGACGCCGTGCTGTCCAGCTCCCGTTTCGGCAATGATGCGCTTTTTCCCCATGCGCTTCGCCAGCAAGCCCTGTCCCATTGCGTTGTTGATCTTGTGCGCTCCGGTATGGGCCAGGTCTTCGCGTTTCAGGTAGACCTTCACGCCAGGTGCGACGTGTTCCGAGAAGCGTGGCACGTAGTTGAGCGTGGTGGGACGCCCGACGTAAATGTTGAGTTCACGACGGAGCTCTTCCTGAAACACCGGGTCGCTGCTGGCTTCCAGGTAAGCGGTTTCCAGTTCTGCCAGTGCGGCCATCAGGCTTTCCGGCACGAACTTGCCACCAAACTCGCCAAAACGGCCGCGCTCGTCTGGATACAGGTTATGCTGATAGGTTGCTGATACAGAGGTATCGGCGTATTGCTGCTGTTGATGTTGCTGACGTTGTATGCTCATAAATTTTGCAAAACTTTCTCGTTGTGGATATCACGAACTGCTTGAATAAATGCTTGAATTTTTTGTGAGTCTTTCTGTTTGTCGATCTCGACCCCGCTGCTGACGTCGACGCCCCATGGATGCACGTGGCGAATGGCTGCGCCGACGTTTTCCGGCGTGAGTCCACCTGCCAGCAAGATTTTCGTGGTTCGCGCAATGTCCCGCGCTAGGTTCCAGTCATGCGTGATGCCGGTGCCTCCCCAGTTGGGCGTTGGCGTGTCGAGCAGGATGCGCCATGCGGCTTGCTTATAGTCATTGATCAGTGCCATATCGCTTTCCTGCTTGATTGGCATGGCCTTGATCACAGGACGTGTGATGAGCTGGCAAAACTCCGGCGATTCTGTGCCGTGCAGTTGCACAAACTGTAACCCCACCTCTGCCGCGATATCGTTGATGCGCTCGGCCTCCTCGTTCACAAAAACGCCGACAAGATCGGGCCTTGTTTGCCCCTGGGGGGGCTGTGCAAAGTGTGCGCTCGCGGCTAACAGTGCTGGTATTTTCTGTGGTGCGACGTAACGATGACTTGGCTCGTACATGAGAAAGCCGAGCAAATCGGCCCCCGCTTCTATCGCCACATCGATATGCTCGCTGCTGCGCAGCCCGCAGATTTTGACCTGCGTGCTCTGGTTGGCCCCATTGAGCAGCCGTTGCATCTGGGTCGGAATATCCTGAGCCACAACCAGCGCCTCTCCAATCAGCATGCCCTGTACGTCGTAGCGACTCAGACGGCGCGTGTCGGCCTCGCTGTGCAGCCCGCTTTCCGCGATCACCACACGGTCGGCTGGGATCACCTGCCGCAGTTCGCGCAAGAGGTACGGGTTCATCTGAAAAGTCGTCAGGTCGCGACTGTTCACGCCGATGATCCTGGCCCCCACAGCCACCGCTCGCTGTGCTTCGGCCTGGCTGTGCACTTCGACGAGGCAATGCATATGCAACTGGTGTGCCAGGTTTAGCAGGTGGCGTAGCTGCTCGTCGTCCAGAATGGCGCAGATCAGCAAAATAGCGTCGGCACCCCAGGCGCGCGCCTCGTAGACCTGGTATTCATCGATGATAAAATCTTTACGTAGCACTGGAATATTGACCGCTTGCTTGATAGCGGTGAGGTACTCAGGTGCGCCAAGAAAAAAGTGTGGCTCGGTGAGCACAGAGATACATGAGGCCCCGTTTTGCTCGTAAATCTGGGCTAGCTGTACCGGATCCAGGTCGGGTGCAAGCAGGCCCTTCGAGGGCGAGGCTTTTTTGACCTCGGCTATCAGGTGCACGTGGGTGCGGTCCGCGAAGGCCGCGACGAAATCACGTGGCTCTGGTTGGGCGGCCGCTTGCTCGCGTAGCTGCTCTATTGGATGCGTCTTTTTTTTGTGCTCTAAATCTGGGCGCGTTTGTGCGATGATGCGATCAAGAAACATGACTTACCTTCCCGTGTGCCTGGGTGCTGGCGATAAATTCTGCCAGCTTCTGCTGGGCTTTTCCGGCTCTGAGCGTCTCCTGTGCCAGCTTGACGCCCTCCGCCAGCGTATCCACTTGCTCGCATGCCTGGAGCGCTGCCCCGGCGTTCAGGCATAGCATATGCGTCGCTGGCGTGTCGATATAGCTGCTCAGCAATTCTCTGAGCAAGGAGGCATTGTATGCCGGATCGCCTCCCTGGATAGCGCTGCGATCGCTCAATCTCGGTAGTCCCACCTCTTCGGGCGTAATCGTGTAGGTGCGCAAATCCTGCCCCTGGCGCACTTCGCAGACCTGTGTGGGCGCGCTGATCGAGCATTCGTCGAGGCCGTCTTCACCGTGGATGATCAGGGCGTGCCGACAACCCAGGTGTAACAACACCTCGCCCATTTTGCGTATCAGCGCGCTATCAGGGACACCGAGGACCTGGTATGGCGTGTGAGCGGGATTGGTGAGTGGCCCCAGGATGTTGAATACCGTGCGAATGCCGATTTCACTCCGCGTAGGACCCACGTGCTTCATGGCTGGATGATAGGTCGGGGCGAACATAAAGCCGAAGCCGCAGTCTTGAATGCAGCGGGCCAGCGGCTCTGGTCCCAGGTCGATCTTTGCTCCCAGCTTTTCCAGCACGTCGGCACTGCCGCATTTGCTGGTTGCCGAGCGATTGCCATGCTTGGCTACCACCGCACCCGCTGCGGCAGCGATAATGCCCGCGCCGGTTGAGACGTTGAACGTGCCTGCACCATCGCCCCCGGTCCCGCATGTGTCCATTGCTTGTGCACTCAACTCGGCGCTCAGGTGGACCTGCACAGCTTTTTCACGCATACCTTGAGCCAGTCCCGTAATCTCCGCGACGGTTTCGCCTCCCGGACGCAGGCGCAACGCCGTGAGAAAAGCTCCCATTTGCGATTGGGTCGCCATTCCGCTCATAATTTCTTCCATGGCGGAAGCGGCTTCTTCTGTGGTTAGTGTCGCTCCGGCTGCGACATGAACTATCGCCTCGCGAATCATGATTTAAGCGCTCCTCTGCTGTGCTTGCTGACTGCCAACGAGCAGGGGATGCCTGCTCTGCAAAAAGTTTTGTAACAATGGTTTGCCTACAGAAGTCATGATCGATTCGGGATGGAACTGTACTCCCTCGATGGGATGTACCTTGTGGCGCAAACCCATAATCAAGCCGTCCGCTGTCTGGGCGGTAATTTCTAGCTCAGCGGGAAAGGTTGCGCGCTCAACGATGAGGCTGTGATAGCGAATGGCTTCAAGCGGGTCGGAAAGTCCCTGGAACACGCCTTGCCCCTGGTGCTGGATGACCGACGTTTTGCCATGCATCGGCTCTGGTGCTCGTATGACACGACCGCCATATACCTGCCCGATGGCCTGGTGTCCCAAACATACGCCAAGCAGCGGAATACGTGGTCCGAACGTTTTAATGATATCGCACGACAGACCCGCTTCGTTGGGCGTGCAGGGTCCGGGTGAAATCACGATGTGGTCGGGCTGCAAGCTCGCGATTTCGTCCAGAGTAACGGCGTCGTTACGGCGTACAACCACCTCGGCTCCCAATTCCGCGAGATACTGGTACAGGTTGTAAGTAAAGCTGTCGTAGTTATCGATCAAGAGTAGCATCGTTTTTATCCTTCCCCCTGTTTTTCCGACGCTTCCAATGTTGCAGCCTGCCTGCTAGCCTGTGCAATATGCTCGGCTTCATCGAGGGCGCGTAGGAGTGCACGTGCTTTGTTCAAGCTTTCCTGGTACTCACCATCCGGGCTTGAGTCGGCCACCACGCCGCCGCCTGCCTGCACATACGCCCGGCCATTTTTGATAACCATCGTGCGCAGAGCAATGGCTGTCTGCTGGTTGCCTGTATGCCCGAAGTAGCCGACGGCTCCGGCATACACGCCGCGCTGATCGCCTTCGAGTTCACTAATGATCTCCATGGCACGAATTTTTGGTGCACCCGAAACCGTTCCGGCCGGAAAACCGGCTCGTAAGGCTTCGAATGGCGTCACATCCTCGCGCAGCTGCCCCGTGACGTTCGAGACCAGGTGCATCACGTGCGAGTAGCGTTCGATCTCCATGAAGTCGCTGACTTTGATGCTGCCCGGCGTGCTGACGCGCCCCACATCGTTACGCGCCAGGTCGAGGAGCATAATGTGCTCGGCGCGCTCCTTGGGGTCCTGCTGCAATTCGGCGGCCAGTTGTTCGTCGCTCTGGCGGTCTTTGCCACGCGGACGTGTTCCGGCAATTGGGCGAATCGTCACCTCTTCGTCTTCGTAGCGCACGAGTAGCTCTGGCGAGGCTCCGACAATCTGGAAATCTTGCAGATTCAGGTAGAACATATACGGCGAAGGGTTGATAGCACGTAGCGCACGATATACCGTAAAAGGAGCGGCATTGACCTGGCGGCTCAAGCGCTGCGATGGCACCACCTGGAAGATGTCACCGGCCCTGATGTATTCAATGGAGCGCCGCACCATCTCCGCGAATTCTTCCGGTGTGCGGTTCGAGGTGACGCGTAGAGCCTCCGGGTCACACGTTGGCTCTGGCTCGGTTGGCAAGTGGAGCGGCTGGCTCAGGCGTTGCTCGACATCCTTGATGATGGCGCAGCCACGCCGGTACTCTGTCTCCAAATCCGGTGCGTCAAGATGCAGGTGGGTCACGACCCTGACGCGATGTTTGACGTGGTCGAACACCAGGATCGTTTCGCTAAAACTGAAGACAGCCAGCGGCAGACCAAGCTCGTCGCGCTCTGGCACGGGTAGCTGCTCAAAACGGGCCACCGTCTCGTATGCCAGGTAGCCGACTGCTCCACCATAAAACGTGGGCAATTCGTTTTGGGCGGTGCGCGGCAAATCAAGCAGGTAATACTGCTGTAGCTCTTCTTCAACGAAGCGCAGCGGATCATGACAGGTAATCGTTTCATCACGGCTCACCTGCCCATTCCTGACAGGTTGGTACTTCAATGTGGCCTGGTCACCACGCTGAAGCATGACCATGTAGGGGTCGATGCCGATAAACGAGTAGCGTGCCACGTTTTCTCCGCCCGTGACGCTCTCTAGCAAAAAGCTGTATGGTTGCTGCGCGGTTTTGCAATAGGCGGAAACCGGCGTCTCCATATCGGCGAGAATGTCGCTGAAAAATGGCAGGAGTGGACGCTGCTTTCTCTGCTTTTGCAGGGCCGTGTCGCGTAGTTGTTGGATCTCTGTGAACGTTGGATAATACATAACAAACACCTACTTCCACTAACCTAAACCAATCAAGTCTTTCATCTGTTGTAGCGTATGTTCCGCTATGGGACGCACTTCATCAGCCCCTTGCTTGAGGATGCGCTCAAGCTCGCCCATATCGTTTATATAGGCATTGTAGCGCTGCTGAATGGGCGATAATGTTTCAACTAGGCGCTCGGTGAGGGCGGCCTTGAAGTCACCATAGCCCTTGCCTGCGAACTCATCCTCGATGGCTTGCTGCGTCTGCCCGGTTAACATTTGATAGATACCGAGCAAGTTGGTGATGCCGGGACGCTTGGGATCGAAGGTTACGATGCGCTCCGAGTCGGTGGTGGCGCGTGCAATCTTCTTTTTGATCGTCTTGGCATCATCAAGCAGGTTGATGCGTGAGAGCGGGTTGGGGTCGCTTTTGCTCATCTTCTTCTCTGGATCGTCCAGCGACATAATGCGTGCGCCCACGTCGCGGATTTTTCCCTCCGGCAGCGTGAAGACATCCTTTTTGTACAGGCTATTGAAGCGCTGTGCTAGGTCGCGTGTCAGCTCGATGTGCTGGCGCTGATCGTCGCCCACAGGCACGTAATTCGTCTGATACAGCAGGATGTCGCAGGCCATCAGGACGGGATAGCAGAACAGGCCGGTGCTGACGGTATCGAGATTTTCGCCCGCCTTCGTCTTGAATTGCGTCATGCGATTCAACCAGCCCATCGGCGTGTAGCAGCTCAAAATCCAGCTCATTTCCGCGTGCTGGTGTACGTGCGACTGCACAAACAGCTTACAGTATCGTGTGTCCAGGCCACAGGCCAGGTAGAGCGCGGCTAGCTTGCGCGTATTGCTGTGCAACTCTTGCGGGTCGATGGGCAACGTAATGGCGTGCAGATCGACGATGCAAAAGACGTTCTCGTACTGGTCTTGCTCTGCCACCCAGTTACGAATGGCTCCCAGGTAGTTGCCCAGGTGAATATTGCCGGTTGGTTGCACACCGGAAAAGACCCGTTTCTTGATTGATGCCTGCGCGCTTGCCGTTGTCTGTTGTGCGTGCTGTGTTTCGATAGGCATGGTTGCTGTGTCCTCCTCACGACGATAAATTTTACCGATTTTTATAGAATAATGAGCAATAAAAAACGCCCCTCATCCTTCTGCAAGGACGAGAAGCGTGAACTTTCGTGGTACCACCTTAATTTAGGCTGTCTACCTGCTCCTATGTTTATGTTTGCTCTGCTGTAGACGACCCCTTATTCCAGATACGCAGCCCAACTTTACTATAACATGGTCGTGCTGGATATCCTGTCCCTGATAACGGTGGACGCTCCGAAAGAGTCCTACTAATTCTTATCGTGATCGAAAAGAACGTTCGCTCTTTAGCTTCCAGGCCCATTCCATAGCTGTGCTGGTATCGGTTCCCACCAGGCCCGACTCTCTGTAACCCGACAGGTCTATGTACTCTTCCTGTGCATCGCTTCAAATATACGTTTGTCTTTAATTACTAAGTATAGAGCTGACGTTGCGAAATGTCAAGGCTGCATTGACGCTGAATTTACAATGCCCCCTAAATTCTCCTTGCGGTGCTGGTAACGGACGCTCATGACCTGGACCAGTGCGATAGCACCAATGCCAACTAGCAGATGAGCGAGCTGGACCAACCAGTGAAGATTTCCGGTGAGTAACCTGGTTTGGGTCAGGCCAAAGGCCGGAAGGATGAGAGCATACACGATGCCAGCGACCCCTGGCAGCCTGACTCCTCTGCTGAGCACCAGCACGATGCCTAGTATGAGGAGGGAGATGCCTAACGTCATCCCAAACAGCATATGAAAACTAATGAGATTAATCCCGGTGATCCAGAAGAGCAGACCGAGACATATGGCTCCCAGCCAGGCAATGCGGGCGATCCACGTAAAGATACGTACAACAATCATCAAAAGAACTCCTTCTGCTTTTCAAATTTACCTATTAGATGAGCAGGCCATCGATTGTCAATGACCTTAATTGCGAAATGGCGCGCCGCAACCACTCGTGTTCGGCAGCCAGCAAGGTGCGCATGTGGTCAGTGACCAATGCCTGCATATCACCTGATGTTGACTCGTGATCCTCATGTCCTCCTCGCTGGACCAATAGCTCTTGCGAACGTATCACCAGGTCTAGCCGCTCCTCCAGAACGGTGAGGGCCTCTTCAGGAGGGAGCACGTATAGGAAGAACAAGCTGAGATCCATCTCGTTCGGCTCTCTCCCATACGCATGCAGCACGTCCTTGAACAGAGTGAAGAATCGCTGCTGCTCACTGCGTGTTACCGCAGGCAAACAGAGACAGATAATGTGCCACATTGTTGCCTTTCCTTTCTCGCTATCCACTGCTTTTAGCATTTCTCGTGCACTCCATGTTCTTGTTGCATGGCCGCCACTCCTTTGCTCGCAAAGCGGTTATGGCCCGTTCAGTCCAGGCCAGTTCACCTGCTAGCATCATCTGAACATGATCCAGAAGCAGCGCAGAGCAGGGGTGCTGCTCTTGCCCATTGGACAACTGAAGCAGGTTATGGAGATGTTCGCGCCGCTCTTGTAGCACAATCAGCGCTTCCTGAAGTGCTAGTGTCTGGAGAAAATGAGCCTGTGTGGTTTCCTGCAACAGCTTCGTGAGGGGTTGCTCGACCAGTGTGTTCATCGTCGATCCTCCTCTCACTGCACGATGACGGTCAGGTTCATGTTCGCATGGATAGTGCAGTAGAGTTTGAAGGTACCAGCGGTAGTGAAAGGGCCGATCGTGGCCGAACTGTTGCCACCGATATTTACGTTCTTGATCGCTGGTGCGCCCACTTCTCTGGTTGGTTTGGCTGTGCCGTTCTCCCAGGTGCCGTTGGCGATAATATGCGCTACGAATTGGTCATCATCGATAAGTGTTATACTTGTGCCTTTCTTGATGGTAATAGAGTTTTGGGTAAAATTTGTGGCGTTCATATGGACGGGATTAGGGCCTGTGCTAGTGTTGGAACCGCCGCAGGCGACCAGTAGCATGGTGATGATACAGCTTAATCCCAGCACAGCTAATAATTTCTTCAGCATAATTTCTCCTTCGTATCTGGATCTCTAATGCCCAAGTCTACTCATCTACCATGACCAGAGCATGAATTTCCCTTGCGTATTTTGTCATTGATTTGTCACTTTGCTGTGCGATAATCTATAGCAGAGCAGTCGTCATCCACGGAAGATCAGGAGAAGTTTTGCCATGCGTATTCTTGTGGTAGAAGATAATCATCGTCTTAATAACTCACTGGCATCTAGCCTTACCCACGAAGGGTATAGTGTCGATAGCACCTATGATGGGCAGGAGGGACAAGATTTCGCGGAGATGACCTCCTATGATCTGATTCTGCTGGATATTTTGCTGCCGAAGAAAGATGGACTAGAGGTCTGTCGTGACCTGCGCCGACGGCGGATTCATACCCCGATCCTGTTGTTGACTGCGCGTGATCGTGTCGATGATCGTGTCCAGGGCCTGGATTGTGGAGCCGATGATTACCTGGTGAAGCCGTTTGCCATGCGTGAATTGCTGGCGCGCTTGCGTGCCCTGTTACGACGCCAACATCCCTCGACCCAGGGACGA
The DNA here is from genome assembly GCA_036272735.1 of Ktedonobacteraceae bacterium. Lineage (GTDB taxonomy): Bacteria > Chloroflexota > Ktedonobacteria > Ktedonobacterales > Ktedonobacteraceae > DATAYF01. Next base: position 8,715 of record DATAYF010000014.1, on the reverse strand, counting down.
TTGGAAATGGGTAATCTGGTGATTGATCCGGTTACCCATACGGTTGAGCGAGACGGACAATCGATTGATCTGACTCCGAAAGAGTTTGCCTTACTCGAGTATTTGATGTATCACGCGAACCAGGTGGTTACGCGCGAGATGATCGAGCAGCATATCTGGAATTATGATTTTGAATGTGAATCGAATGTGATTGATGTGTACGTCCGCCGACTGCGACGGAAAATCGATGCCCCATTTGCGGTGAAATTGCTAACTACAGTTCGTGGGGTCGGCTATCGCCTGCAACCGCCACTAGAGCCCAGGTAACCTATGAAACGACCCAAACAGCATCACTTCCATGTTACTCTGACCTCCAGCGTCAGGACGCGCCTGACTCTCTGGTACCTGCTCATCATAGCCTTTATCATGGTTGCCTTTGGCGGCAGCCTCTACGTGACTGAAACCTTCCTGAGTGCTGATGCAGCTGAGAGCAGGCTGGAGGCACAATTATACCAGGATAGCCAGCGTTTCATGCAGAGCTACAAGCAAGCTTTGTTGGATCGTCAGGCACCTACCACGCTTCATCTCAATCTATCCACGCAGGAAATGGTGTTGCTTCTGCGTCCCGACGGAAGCGTCATGGACCTGCGCGGCCCGCGCATGGGCAGCGTGATCCAGCAGTTACAGGCCAGGGCTGGGCAAAGTTCGCAAATGATCGATCTCACCGTTCCCCAGGCCCAGACTCATTCCCACGGGTGGTGGTCTAGCGGGAACGACTATCGTGTGCTGATGACACCGTTGCTCAATCACAACGCGCGTGTCGCAACACTCCTGGTAGGTTTGCCTCGCCAGAGGTCTGTCTTTTTTTGGGCTATCTGGCTCTTTCAGGGTACGTTGGCCTTGCTTGTCGCGGCAATTGGAGGCTACTGGCTCGCGGGCAAAGCGCTGCATCCCATGAAAATGATTACTCGCATGGCTAACGAGTTGAACGCGACTGATCTACGTCGTCGTCTGCATTTGCAGCGCAAGGATGAGTTTGGCGAACTGGCTGCTACTTTCGATCAAATGCTGGTACGTCTGGAGGCTGCCTTCAAGCGCCAGACGCAGTTCACCGCCGATGCGAGCCATGAATTGCGCACGCCGCTCACCATTATTAATCTGGAGATCAATCGTGCCCTGACGCAGCTCAAGCAGCCCGAGGATTATCGGCAGGTGCTGGAACAGATTCAGGCCGAGAACGAACAGATGACAGCCATTGTCAACAGCTTACTCTTCCTGGCGCGAGCCGATACGGGACAGATGACGCTGGATCTGCAAGAGGTCGATCTGAGCGATCTCGCCCTGGCTGGTGTGGAACGGCTGCTTCCGCTGGCTCGCCAGAACCAGATAATTCTGGCGACTGGCGATCTGCCGGAAGTGCTGGTACATGGTGATCCCCATTATTTGGGACAGATGCTAACCAATTTGATTGAGAATGGGATCAAATATAGCAGCGGCATTGGGAAACGCGTGCATGTTGAACTGGTCTGTGAACAGCAACGCTGGGGAGTTGTACGCGTGCAGGATGATGGCCCCGGCATCTCCAAGGAACATCTGCCCTCTCTGTTCGAGCGTTTCTATCGCGTGGATAAGGCTCGCTCGCCCAGGCAGAAGGCGTCTGAACAGAGCAGCAAATCAGAAGAGAATGCAGAGCCCGGCGGCAGCGGGCTGGGTTTGTCCATTGTGCAATGGATTGTTCAAGCCCATGGGGGCGAGATCAGCGTGGAGAGTACCATTGGATCTGGCTCGCTTTTTGAAGTACGCCTGCCACTGCTCTCCAGAGCACAGGAATGAGGCGTTAATGACAAATCCATGACAAAACTGGACGGCAAAGTTCATGCCCTTGTCATGCTCCATACCTATACTATGACTACACACGCCTGCAATGAGCAGGCAATAATGTGAAAGCACGAAAAGTTACAGGAAGGAGTTTGTATATGCACTGGGGATTTGGCTTCTGGCCGGTGTTCCCATTATTCTGGATAGGGATGATTTTTCTCTGCTGCTGGGGAGCGCGCCGCTGGTTTAGCTGGAGAGGGAGGCGCGAACATTTCTACGCACCTTTTGAACCGGATGCGCTGGAAATCCTGCGTCGACGCTATGCGCGCGGCGAGATCGATGCCGCTACCTTTGACCAGGTACGTGAGCGATTGGAAAGTTCTGGTCGACCCCGCGAGTAGTCTCGTGGTTCGCTTCTCTTCCTCCAAACCCAATCTCGCCAGAAATTGGCGAGATTGGGTTTGTTCTTTTTGCATGCGTTTTTTACGTCTAACTGTTGCATGGATTTGCGAGCAAATTTTTCTGGCAGGATAGAGACATTGCACCAATAGTACTATCGGTTTGTCCAACCGCATCAATCTCAGGTATGGTAAACGTAACAAAAAAACGCCATCATACGAGCAAACTAGCGAAGGAATATGTTCATGTATAAGGAACCCGCAGAATATCGAGTGTTGCTCTATCGCCAGTATAGCCGGGAATACGGAGAACTGACCCCCGCTGGTGAGCACCAGATTAATGAGAGTGTAAAATTTTACGATGGTCAGGCCAGGGGCACCGTTGTCTGGAAATATCAAGACGCGTGGCGTGGCCTGGTTTACATCATCGAAGACTACTCGGGCTTTCGCTTCGCCATCGCTGCCGATGAGATGATCAGTAACGTGTAGCGTAACGCGCCATGTGCTTTTTCCCAATCCATAGCCAGAACACCGCGCCCCGCCCGGTCATATTACATTCTGTACATCAACGCCATCACATTACGTACATAGGACCGATTAAAGATTCCTCGATGGTCAACATTCCAGCTTCCTTCGTTGTAGGCACTGACAATGCGAGGCACGTTGCCATGAAAGTGACACCACAATCCGTGCAGGTAGAACGCGCCCAGATCGACGTTGTCGTGTAGCTTATAGGGATTCATACGTGCCCGTGCTACCCGATTGAGCGAGGTCGCCGTGTAGGGCATGAGTTGCATCACGCCGATACCTCCATCATGAGCGATAATATGCTGGTGCCAACCGCTTTCCTGCCATGCCACCGCCAGGAGCAGGTTCGCTGGTACGCCATTTCTAGAGGCTGCTCGCCGGAGTTGAACGGCGACCTGCTCCCTACTGGAATATTCAAGGCTGGAATAAGCATACCAGCAAACTCCGCCGTTGGCATGCAGCCCATTGCCGCAATTCCCATGACGTTGTGAAATACGATGGGGAATACAGAGGGAACTTCCCTCAATAATGAAGTTGGCGTTCCAGATATGGTTCGCTTTGATAAGGAGGCTCGTGGTGGTATGATGACGATTGGCGATACGCAGTAACGTGTCGTCTCGACGAACGGTATACCAGGAACACGCGCTATTTGCTCCCAAAGGATGGGCATTGACGGTTGGGAGCAGAAAACAAGTGGTGCAGAGGGCTCCCAGCAAAACGAATGCGGTGGTCAGCGCTAGTATTACCTTCGGCATGGTCGTGAGTGTACGCAATCGATGAGATATCATCTGTAACTTTTGATTCGGCATTCTTCCCTCAATTCTCGAATGAAAAGCCCGGTTCGTTGTTTATTCCATAAACACAGGTACTATTTACTTTTTTACTATATACCACCACCTAATCGATAAATAATCATAAGTCGTAATTGTAGTATATGCCCGCAAAAGGTGACGTTTTTCGTTGCAGTTACATCGCCATATACCTCTTGTCATAGCTACCTTGACGACCGTCTTCACGGCGTGCTACAGTATGGTTAAATGTTTTCAGTATAGGAGAAAATAGGGCAAGAGACGATGAAAACGGAAGAAATACTTAGCGCGACCGTTGAGGAATATCTAGAGACGATCTATAATATGACCATGGAAGACGAGCTGGTCATCGGTGCTCGCCTCGCTGAACGCTTTCAGGTACCAGCTCCCACCGTCACCGAAATGCTGAAACGTCTGGTACGCGACGGTTACATCGAAATGGATACGAAGCGGCACGTAGTGCTTACCGAGGTGGGTAACAGAGCAGCCGAAGCTGTGTTGCGTCGCCATCGTCTCACCGAACGCTTCCTGGTCGATATGTTGGGTATGCAGTGGCACCAGGTGCACGAGGAGGCTTGTCGCCTGGAACATTTCATCTCTGGCACTGTTGAAGATCGCGTGATTACCAGCTTACATAATCCTACGACCTGCCCGCATGGCAATCCTATTCCGGGTCAGGTACCGAGCGCACGCAATTATCTCAAGGACAAGCATGCTGTGCGCTTCTCTACGCTTGCTCCTGATGAACAAGCCAGTATTCTTTGTATCTCTGAGGTAGTGGAAGACGAGGAGGCATTGATTCTCTATCTCCACGAAAAAGGACTCACTCCTGGAACACAGTTGGTGATGCTCGATCCCGCCTCTGCCACGCAGGAAGGGCACACGAAAGAGGTCAAGTTGCGGGCTGCCGAACGCGAAGCCCACATCAGCCAGGCGATTGCCGCGAAAATCTGGGTGCAGCGCCTATAAAATATCATCATCTATCTTGTGCTCTATAATTGCATGTGAAATTGTACAGTGCATTGTATTGTGAAGAAACGTAAATATCGTATGAATAGTCATCGCACTTCGACCCCTTCGTCTTCTATGGCTGTTGCTGGTCGCAATGGCGCGGGCGATGGGGAGATTTCTTATCCTGACACGCCACCTCCCGGTAACGATAGCCAGAATAATGCTAGGTCGGCGCTCTTTTGGCGTGATCGCCTGTTTGAAGTTGGCTTGATCGTTTCTATGGCCTTGTACTACCTGATTGGTAATGCTAATCTTCGTTTCGGGCTATTTCCGCACGCTAATCCGCTGATCTCGCTACCTTTCCTGCTCATCTTTGCCGTACTGTGCTGGTTCCGTTTGCCATTCGCCCTGGCGCTGTTGCCGATCTCGTTCCCTTACTATTACCTGCAAAAAACAGTTGTAAACCATTACGACTTTAGCCTGGTGGAAGTCTCGCTCTTTATCTGTGTCGTGGTGGCTGTCTTGCGCCTGCTCTTCAATCGTGAGGAGCGACAATATTTGCTGTCGTGGCAAGCGTGGCGTGAGCGGCTTGGGCCTTTTCTCTGGCCGATAGCGCTGTTTGTGCTAATGGCAGCCATCTCTATCGTGATTGCCTATGCGCGCACTACGGCCCTGCGCGCATTTCGCGAAGAAGTGTTTGACCCCCTGGTGTATGTTGCGCTGCTCTTTATGTATTTGCACACACGCCAGGATGTCCGGCGTTTGCTCTTTGGCATGATTGGTTCGGGCATCGTGATTACTGTAATTGGCCTGGCGCAACGTCTCTTGTTTCGCTCTACCATGATGGTGGAACCGGATGGCTTGCAACGCGTGTACACTGTCTTTGGCAATGCCAATAACGTTGGTCTGCTGTTTGACTACGTGCTACCACTCGTGATGGCGATTGTCGTGGCTCGCGTGGCCTGGAAAAGCCGCATCGCCGCCCTTATTCTATGCATTCCTATGGCCCTGGTCATCTATTGGACCTATTCGCGTGGCTCCTGGATGTTTGCCATTCCCGTGGCCGTGATTTTTGTGGTCGCCTGTGCTATTCGTAATCGCAAAGTCTTAATCACTGGTGGCCTGGTTTTGCTCGTCATTGCTGCCATTGTGCTGGGGGCCTTCCACGCGCGCATCTGGAACTACCTGGTACAAGGGCATGTGAGCACTCAGGGTCATAGTACGGTGACCAAGCGCCTCTACCTGTGGGATAGCGCGCTGGGGATGATTCACGATAGCCCCTGGGTGGGCTATGGCATGGATAACTGGCTCTGTCACTACAGCGAAAACAGTGTCTGCTCCAACCACCTCCATCACTATTGGGTTACCACGGATCACGGCGTTTCCACTGGCCTGACCGAAGAGCCGACGCTCTCGCATCCCCATAACGTCTTCCTTCAGGTGTGGGTGAGCATGGGGGTCTTCGGTATGCTGGCCTTCATCGCGGTGCTGGTGCTGTTCTTCTGGCTGTTTGCTCGCATCCTGATGTACTTGCACTCTAACGAGGTGTCGCACAAAGAGCAATGGCGCTGGATGCTGGTTGGTATTGGCGCGGCGATGCTGGCGGCGATGGTGCAGGGGCAGGGTGATAGCGCGTTCCTTGAACAAGACCTCTCGTTCTTCTTCTGGGCGCTGGTCGCGGCTCTCTTGCTGCTGCGCTACATGGTCGCCGTCCCCTGGAACTGGAAACGAGCGAAATAATCTAAGGCGATAAAATATGCGCATGCTATCAGCATGCGCATATTTTATCGCCTTACAACTCCTTATTGGGGGTGTTCGGGGGTAGGCGGAACTCCTGGCTCGGATGTTCCCTTCGGACCGTAGATCATGTCTGTCAGATCCTGGCGTGCCTGGGAAATGATCCCACGCAGACGGTTGATCTGCTCGGGATCATTGAAGGCCGTTTTCCCGGCAATAGCAAACAGCCGGGCAACCTCCATCGCTTCGCTACGCAGCGCCTGCACCTCCGGTGAATTCCAGCGGCGAGCCTGTGGACCGAAGCGTTCCCATGGCCCGTGAAATGCCTCTTCCTCTTTTTGGCGGTCGGCCAAGATCGTTTTTCCAGCATCCGTTATGCTGTAGACGCGCTTGCCACCGGCCTCGTTGGAGGTAACGAGTCCACGATCCTCCAACATTTGCAATGTTGGATAAATGGTGCCTGCACTAGGCACATAGAAACCACCAGAACGCTCTTCCAGCGACTTCATCATTTCGTAGCCGTGCATTGGTCGCTCTTGCAGCAATTCAAGTAGTGCATACTTGACATCGCCACGACCGAAGAAACGGCGTCCTTCTCCAAATGGGCCTTCCTGACCGAACGGACCCCTGGGCCCAAACGGCCCTCTGTGGTGTCCATGCCCAAATGGTCCCCGATGTCCTTGCCGCATATGCGCTCGGAACGCAGCACCAGGACCAAAATGCCTACCCTGCTCCCAGGGTGGTGTCCACCCTTCCCAGTCTCCGCCGCCGTGTGTTTGAAATGCGAAACCTCTAAACATTGTGTATCTCCTTTTGTCTTGATCGTCATACGAATACGATATATCGTTATTGGCAGTATATACGATATATCGTATTCTTGTCAAGGGGTCAATAAGAGCATTCCTTTTGCTTCTTTCTGTAATGTAATACGTGCGTGTAATCCGCTGGTTGCTGTTGACTGCTCCTTGACAATCTGTCTACTTACGCCTACAATAATGACTGGCTGGTCAGCCATTATTGTAGGCGTAAGTAGACAGGAGGATATTATGGCTGTTCAAATCAAGCAAGTTCATTCCCCACGAGGCGTTGCCCGCACGCTGTATCGTCTCCCTATCTGGCTCTTCCGCCTTCACCTTGGTTGGCTTCTCATGAAGCGCTTTCTCCTCCTTACCCACGTTGGTCGGAAGAGTGGTCTTCCCCGTCAGACAATCCTGGAGGTGCTTCAGTATGACCGAGGAAAAGAGAGATATGTTGTGTTTGCTGGTTGGGGAGCGCAAGCCGACTGGGTGAAAAATATTGAGAAAACGCCGCAGGTGGTCATTCAGGTTGGACAACGACCTTTTCAAGCTCAAGCGATACATCTGTTGCCTGAGGAAGCCGAAACCGTAGTCCTCGCGTATGCGAGACGATACCCGCACCTGTTTCGCATTCTCCTTCGCATAATGCTTGGCTATCGTATAGGTGGAACAGAGGAAGATGTGCGCACCCTGGCTCGCCAGAGTACCATCATTGCCTTTGAAGCGCTTCCTCCGCGCACTTCTTAATGATAATCAGATCAGCCTTGTCCTTTCGTAACTCTTTGGCATATGCTAACAGCAGAAAAACTTATTCAATAGCAATGCCGACCAGGTCGGCATTGACGATTCCAGAGAGGAACAGTTAATCAATGGCAATGGAACACGTGAATGATTGGAATACCCAGATTATCAAGGAGTTTCGTGAAAATGGAGGCAAGGTTGGTGGGCCGTTCGAGGGTGGCTCTTTGCTCTTGCTCACCACGACGGGAGCCAAAAGCGGCAAGCAGCGTGTAAATCCCCTGGCGTATATGCCCGATGGTGACCGCTTGGCGATATTTGCGTCGAAAGCTGGTGCACCAACCAACCCAGATTGGTACCATAATCTGGTGGCGTACCCGCAGGCCAGCGTCGAGGTCGGTACCGAAACCTTCGATGTCACGGCCATCGTCGCCGATAGCGAGGAGCGGGATAGATTGTACGCCAAAATAGCGAAATCGAACCCCGGATTCGCCGAATACCAGAAGAAAACGACCCGTAAGATCCCAGTGGTCTTGCTGGAACGCCGCAAAGGCTAAAGCAGCCTCAGTCGACCCGCGAAACCTGGCTTCAAGCAAGTATTATGCAAAAGCTAGGTATGACCGCGCTACGCTCTGGCGTTGATGAATACGATCAGCCTACCTTGTTCTATGCTGTCGATCATCCACTACGCTAGAGCGTCATTACGTGATGCTGAGGCCTCTCCGGCATACATGCACGGAGGTTCCTGTTCCTCACCCACCGTTTCCGGCCTCTCCCGAAGAAGAAACTGGCTCTTGGTGGAGATAGGCAGGACTTTTAAGCCGACGCGCTCCGGCACGGGCAGCTCCGCTTTTGCGTCGAGCCACTACGCCCATGCTTCGGGGCAAATGCTGCCACGCGTTTGCACGTTGTTGGAGTCCCTCCATCACGGCTCGCAAGCGCGGCTCCGCACTTTCCCAG
>DATAYF010000013.1:0-19056 GCA_036272735.1 Ktedonobacteraceae bacterium | reverse complement strand
GTGGAAGAACTATACCAACATGCCATCTAAGACCTGGCAATAGGCAAGGTAAACCAGAAGGTGGAACCTTCCCCAGGGATACTCTCTAGCCCGACCTCACCCTGATGACGCTCAATAAACTGCTGGCAAAGGTACAAGTCTAATCCAACGTTCAGATCAAACTCACGTCCTTTGATATGATAGAAACGTTCCCATATCTTTTTTTGCTCATGTGGTGAAATACCTGGTCCTTCATCACGCACCGAAACACGAGCCACAGCATCTTCTACTGCTAACTGAACGGTCACGGATTGATCGTCAGGTGAATAAGTAAGTGCATCGACGAGATAGGTAGTGACGACCTTTCTAATACGATCCGCATCAGCAATAATGGGCACCGACTCCACGGTGGGCATGCTATTCAGGCGAATCGTACGCTCAGGTACCTGCTGCTGCTGCTCTTGGACGGCTTCCTGGGCAAGCTTGACCAAATCGCACTGTTGCATCTGTAATGTGAAGGTGTTTGTCTGGATATGAGCGTCATCAATCATATTATCGATCATGCGCTTCTGCACACGGGCACCCAGCGCAGCGCTCTCCAAAGGGTGTTGAACCTGTTCGATGTGCTTGCTCAAGGTTTCAGCGTGCTTGCTCAAGGTTTCAGCGTGTTCGCTCAAGATTTCATCGTGCTTGCTCAAGGTTTCAGCTTCCTTCCTCAAGGTTTCGTGCTGTTCTACCACTTGTTGTTGCAAGGTCTGCAAACGGCGTTGGGCTAATTGAATGTTTCCCATCACGATGGTCAATGGCGTTCTCAACTCATGACCGACAAGACTCAAGAAATCATTGATGAGATGCTCCGTTTCTTGCACGACTCGTTCTTTGTCCTGTATTTGCTGCAATCTGTGCAACATGGAATAACTTGCAAGGACAAAGGCCACCCGCTCTGCCATGGCTTTCACGAACGTGATCTCTTCTGGCGTGTACCTCTTGTCCCGATCAACCTTGCTTATGACAAGGCATCCAATCAATTGCTCACGACGGGATATCGGGATCCACAACCAGTTCTTGGAGCCATCACCGAGTCTCTCTACAAGTGGGAGGTGCCTGTGTTCAGGAGTGATCATCACCTTTTTGTTCGCAGAGAGACGCATAATTGATGTCTCATCAAGAAGATCAGTAAGCGTGAAGCGTCCGTGACTCTCCTGGCGACGCTGCTCTTGCTCAGTCGAGGCGCTACTCATTGCCACAGAATGCAGGCGTCCTGTTGAAGGGGCAAGGGAGAAGAGTATCACTTGCTCTCCTCCTAGCTTCTGGCGAATGAGATCAGCAAGGTACTGTCCCACAAAATTGATGGCTGATGACAAAAGCCGCGTTCCTTCATCCAAAGGGGTATCTACGCATTCCGAAATGTGTGCAATGGCATTAATCAATACAAACAGCGATTCGCTGGCTTGTTGGAGGACAACGTTCTGTGTACGCCTTCTCTGAGAGCCAGGCTTGCTTCTTTTTTGTCGGTATTGAAGAGGCTGGTCCTGATCCATATTCATCTCATTTGTCCTTTAGAAAGTGGTCACCTGTGCCACGAGTACAACATTCAACCTATGCCACCGAAAACAGTTCTACGAGAAATGAGCAGAATACGAGATTGACAATGAGAGAAGCACTACCATGGTTACCTTTCTAATTGATAGAGTATACCATCCGTCTATAATCTAGGCTTGCTTTTAAACAGATCCTTTGCATTTCACTGATGCCAATTCTAACAACTCCAACAATGACAACAACGCAAACATTTTTAGGAACAGAGACCAACAAAATAGCGAATGAGTTACAGCGAACCCTTAGTGAACCCTTAGTGAACCCTTAGTGAACCCTTAATGACAAGCTATTAGATTAGTACCTACCTTTCCCCGTTCAAAGTGGGAGCAAAACTGGGAACAAAACCGTTTGACGCACGTTATAAAAGCTTGACAAGGTTTGACAAAATAAAAATCCGAAACAGCCAGAGGAGCCAATCGGGGCAGAATAGAAGTCAACCCAAAAGAAGCCATTGCAGAGTTCGACTCTCCTCCCCCAAAGTCTCTTCTCATATACGTTAAAAAGATAAGCCAATAGAAGTGCGTTGAGTAATGTGCTATAATTTTAATGCACTATAAGCAGCCATTCATAATAAATAATGGGATTTATATTTTAAGGAAGATATAAATCCCATTGTTTTAAGAGCGCATTAGGCAAAGATTACAGATTGGAGACAGAAATTGAACGAGAGGGATAGCCTGTTTACAAATGAAGAGGATGAATATGAGTACGGTGGATATGCTTCTTGTACTCAATATCTTGGTGAGTCAGGAATTACGCGACCGTGTGTTCTAGGCATGGCCGCAATACTAACAAGTCCCTCTCGACCCGAAAAGATCACCATGATCAGTTTACGTCAGCGCGGATACGATCATGATCGTGTGATGTTTGTTGTTTGGAACTGGCTTCAAGGACCGGATATCACGATTATACCAGACGGTTTTGAGACGCACGGCGGCGAAGGTGGAAGTGGCCTCAGCACGGTTTTGGCCCTTATTCAGTATTATAAAATTCCTCTGGGGCATATCATTGTAACTGACGAGGCAGCATTCTACGAACTCGCTCAAGGAAGAAAACTTTCTGAACGAATATTTCTTGCCCTAAAAAGCGCGAAACCCTATAATTGGAAATACTACCACATAGAAAATATCAAGGTAACGAAGCAAGGGAAAGAAACATTCTTAGAAGTTGACTATTGGAAATTTCCTACAACAAGCGCCTAGCAAGACAGTTGATCAGACAGGAAGAGATAGGAAAGTCCTGGTAGAGCAGTCTACCAGGACTAGTTTCTACATTTATGCAGCCACCACCCCTCGCTCTAGAGCAGTCGTTTGATTAACCCCACTTCCGAATAGGCATTAATACAACGGAATTCTAAGAGATTCTATCGAATAAGCTATTTGAGGCACTTATCACACACGACCGTCTTACCAACGAGCAACTTGCCGAACTAAGAGAATACCAAATCAAACAAGACGGAAAAATTGTCGGGCTACAAACTGAGATGCGCCAACGTTTCACCGAACAAGATACAAAAATCACAGGATTGCAAGCCACACAAACAGAACATACGACACTGCTACAGCAAATCCTCGAACGTTTACCCAAATCAACCAATTAGAAATAAACACAACAAGCCTGCTTAGCGTAACACAGCATTTTAAGCAGGCTTTGCCATTTAAGGTGTCAAATTAGGTGTCAAACCCCACAAACTATCCACAGAACAGCCTCATAAGCCCTCCCATACAAGCAACAATAGGAACGTAAGTAATTCGCGATAAGTAGTCAATTAGAGGGAATTTGATCCAAACTATAGCTTTATTGAGCTGCATTATGCTATAATAATATATCCTAATGTTATAAAAAGAAAAGTGTATAAAAAAAGTGGTTATTATGATATGATCGTAATAAGGACAGGCAGGCAACAATGCCGCAAAAGATCAGGCAACTGAAAGCAGCGCTAGCAAAAGCAGGTTTTGTATGGAGACCAGGGAAAGGGAGCCATATGCCGTCTGGTTTTACCCCCCGTTTCCAGATATAGAAGTCACTGTATCTGGACGCGATGAAGACGACACACAAACCTATCAGGTTCGACAGGTGAACAACGCACTTCAACGCGCGAAAGGGAAATAATAGCGATGGAAGAGGTCAAACACTATTCCATGATTATTGAATGGGATCCCAACGATAAAATTTATGTTGTCATTGTTCCAGAATTGCCAGGATGCATGACCCATGGATATACCCACGAGGAGGCGATCAAACAAGGCGAAGATGCCATTGAAAGTTGGCTCATGGTCGCCAAAGAGATTGGCAAACCCATCCCTATGCCGAAAACGTTCGCAGCATAAAAAACTTGAAAAATACATACAAAAAAGTCTGCTTCAAATGCTAAAAGCATTTGAAGCAGACTTTTTTGTATGTAAGGTATGTTTATACCATCAATCGTGCACGGTCTCGCTCTGCCATTGGCAACTGTCGGGAATGGCCTGCTTCAACGCTTGCGCCAGGCCATCGATATCGGTGACGTCATCGCGATAGACCGCCCAGGCCTTGGGCTTCTGTCCTGGCTCGGTAACTTTACGGTACACGGTTACACCGATGCGCTTGCCGTTATGGAAAAACTCCTCTTTCACGCGCGTAAGGTCTTCCCATCGTACCTCGACGACTTCGTTGCGCCGACTCTTTTTGATCAGTTTCTCTTTCCCCAATTGAATCGTAAAAGGCACAGGCGCAACCAGGCGTAGATAATAGACAAAGCCGAGAATAAACAAGACTGCGACAATGGTACTACCAACTGCCGACAAGCCCTCGTGAATTGCGATAGCCAGGACCAGCGCGATGAGCACAATAACGCCGATCACAGTAGCGACCTTTTTGAAGGGACTCAAGCCCGGTCCTATAAATATTGGCTCTGGTGTAACGGATGATGCTGCCATGTGACTCTCTCCAGCAGATAGATGTTATAGTATGACTATCGTATTGTAACAATAGGGATACGACAATGCAACCGTTCCCACTGGGACAAGCATCCTAAGCTACTTTGCGTCTCTCCTTCTGTATGATATACTAAGTCCGTTGTTCCAGTAGTGGCGAAACCGAGTAGGTCGCGTAATGTTCTTCCCGATAGTGAAAATGCCAGGAGTTGCATAATGAGCACGGGTAAGTTGCTAGCCACACAAGGATATGTTGTCGGCATCGAAATCAGTGGGAGTGGAGCCCGGCAGTCGGTTGCACTGGCTGACCTGAATGGGAAAATTCTCTACCGCCTCCGTCGTTCCCTGGATGATGTCCCTGATACCAGCGCCGCTTTGAGCGTGTTAGACACGATGCTTGCTGAAGTCACCCATCCTGATCGACTTCCCGATGGACGCCTGCTGCGAGTTGGTGTGGCAATTGGTGGACTGGTCGATGCGACCCGTGGCGTTGTTCGTACCCTGTATCATGCTCATGGCTGGGACAATTTTCCTTTACAGGATTACTTTGCTGAACGACTTGCTGTGCCTTGTATTATTGATAATAATGCGAACGCCGCTGCACTGGCTGAAGTGCAACATGGCATTGGCGAGGGCGAGCGCATCGTGCTCTATGTCGGCTTAGGGCGTGGTATCGGTGGCGCCCTGGTGGTCAACGAGCGTATTTATCATGGGATGACCTGTACCGCTGGCGAGATTGGTCATTTGCTCGTGCAAGAGGATGGTCCGCTCTGCTCCTGTGGAGGCCACGGACACCTTGAGGCTCTTGCTTCCGCTCAGGCAATCGTCAAGGCAATGCTGACTTTGGCGAATGAATATCCAGAAACCCTGGCGACCATCAAGCGCATCACTAATGACCAGGTAACGGAGCTTAGCGCGGAACAGGTCTTCCTCCTGGCCGCAGAAGGTGACTCTATCGCTCAGCATATCGTTTCTCAGGTGCATCACTATCTCGGTACAGCTCTTGTCAATATTGTCCATTTAATTAATCCTAGTGTAATTATCCTGGGTGGGTCAGTGGCACAAGCAGGCGATCTATTAATCGCTCCCTTGCGCGAACGAGTTCAGCAGTTATGCCTTCCCGCTGCCTACGAGCCCCTGCGTATCGTTCAGGGCAGTCTCGGTTCCGACGCGAACCTGGTCGGCGCGGTCACATTGGCTTTACAGGATTTATAATGCATATGGGTAATCCATCTTGAGAGGCATCTAGTGGTAACAGGCCGGGTCATTCAAGGACGCTATCTCCTGCAACGAGTTGTTGTACAGGACTCAAACTGTGCTGTCTACCAGGGGTTCGATCAAGTCTTGCAGCGTGCAGTTGCTGTCAAGGTACCATCCGCCGAGATAGTCCCGGCGTATCGCGCTTCTGTGCGCGCCACATCACAATTTGCTCACCCCAATATCATTGGTACTTATGATCTCGTTGCCGATCCTGATCACCTTTATCTGGTGCAAGAATTTGTGGATGGTGACAACTTCCAAACCCTGTTACACGCTCAAATGCCTCTCCAACAGGTGGTTGATCTAGGTGTGCAAATCTGCCAGGCCCTGCTCTTTGCCAGTAGCCCTCCTCGCAAGGTCTGCCATGGCGACCTGACTCCCTCCGCTATTTTGCGCGACCGGCGTGGCCTTGTGCGCGTGAATAACTTCGCGCTGCCCAGCGACATGCAATATTTTACTGTCTGGAACAGGTTGGGCGGCACTGAACAGGTGCTTGCCGATCATCATCTGCCCTCAGGTCAGGTGACGGCCGGGCGGCAGGCCGATGATACCCGCGCGGTCGGTCTATTGCTCTATCAATTGCTCACGAGCCGGGCTACTGGAACGACTCCTGGTGAACCACCTGCCGATGGTCGTATGCGTTTTATGCGCAATGTGCCCGCTGAACTCTGCGAGGTTGTTGCTCGTGCCGTCATCCACCAGCATCCGCAGTATATTAGCAGCGCGGACACTCTGCTGGCCGAGCTACGTACAATCTCCGACGCGCTTGAGCCTGCTCCTGTAGAAGTTGCCGTTGCCGCCGGGTATCAAACGGAAGAGGTCGCCCGTGGCGCGCAGCCATTCTCCGCTGTGCCCTCCGGTCGCCTGGCTATATCTACGCCTACACGCGAAGCTGTTACCGAATCGGCCGCGACCGCCTACGCACCCGATCCGCGTACAGCCAACATGCTGCCCGACTTCCCTCCGTCTTCTGCTACGCCTGTAGACTGGGCCGGAGTACCACAACGCGGCTACGCTCAGGAGATGGAAGCAAAGCCACAACACGTCAATGTGCTGGTATTACTTGGCATCGGCATCGTGTTGTTCGCGCTCTTCTTCGTCATCGGTCTCTTCCTGGCCCACGCGCTGCTGGGAGCACGATAAACGACGCGCCGTCATAAACCACAAATTGTTAGAAGATATACATAGATGCGTGTGTATGTGCTCGGAGCACATACACACGCATCTATGTATATTCGTTGCTTTAGCGGGGATACTCAAGGGTCAGCGCGTCAATCGCTGCCAGTTCTTCTTCGCTAAAGTCCAGCTTTTGTAGCGCGGCCACGTTCTCTTCGATCTGCTCGACCTTCGAGGAGCCAGTAAGCACGCTGGTGACTTCGGGACGCCGCAAGATCCAGGCCAGTGCCATCTGCGCCAGGGTCTGACCACGCTTCTGTGCGATGACGTTCAGGCTGCGCACCTTCTCGAACGCTTCACGATTGAAGACCTCTTCGTTGCGCGTATTGTTCCACCACAGGGAGGCACGTGAGTCGCCGGGCAGGTTATCGCCCAGGTATTTGCTGCTCAAACGACCCTGCGCTAACGGGCTAAAGGCAATCACGCCAACGCCGTTGCGGCTGGTATGATCGAGCAGGTCGTACTCGACGCGGCGGTTGAGCATGTTATAGCTGGGCTGGTGGATGGTGATCGGCGTCAGGTTCATGCGCTGCGTCACCTGCACCGCTTGCTCTAAGTGTGCACCGGGGAAGTTGCTGACGCCAACATATAGCGCCTTGCCTTGTCGTACGATCTGGTCGAGCGCGGCCATCGTCTCTTCAAGCGGAGTCTCGTAGTCAGGACGGTGCGCGTAGAAGATATCAACGTAATCCAGTCCCAGGCGCTTGAGCGATTGATCCAGGCTGGACACGAGGTATTTCTTGGACAGTCCGTCACCGTAGGGGCCGGGCCACATGTAGTAGCCCGCCTTGGAAGAAATAATTAATTCGTCGCGTGGCATATCGCGCAAAATCTTCCCCACGACCGCTTCGGCGTTGCCGGGTGGTCGGCCATAATTATTCGCCAGGTCGAAGTGTGTGATACCTAAATCGAAGGCGCGATAGAGGCAGGCGCGCGCGATTTCTTCGCCACGATAGCCGCCGAAGGTTTCCCAGGCTCCCAGCGAGATAGCAGGTAATTGCAGCCCCGAATTGCCAGAACGGCGATACACCATGTCCTGGTAACGGTTCTCCGCGAACTGTTCAGCATGTGGATTTGACATGATACTCCTTTTCTTGCTTAGATTATTTGCACGAAATATCTGTAGGGACCAATTTATCGTGTCCGTCGTGCCTCATCAACCAACCACCACCGTAGCCACCCATGATGCAAGCCCTTCCAACGGGAACGATCAATTCACCTGGCAGTTGTCCCATGACAAGGCGCTGGGTCGATTGGTCAATAGGGTACGACGGACACAATAAATCGGTCTCTACGAACAATTAATGCTCAAGCGGTGCGGTATTGCCGAAGATGCGCGGCGCAGCCTCCTCGGTGGGGGCAGCCCAGCGTACGGCGTTGGCGATGACGCGTTGCACCTGTTTGTTGTGATAGGTTGGAAGCGTCTCGTGGCCTGGGCGGAAATAGAAAATCTTGCCACGCCCACGGCTGTAGCAACAGCCACTGCGGAAAATCTCGCCGCCGCTAAACCAGCTTACAAAAACCAGGCTTTCCGGCTGTGGAATATCAAAATGCTCACCATACATCTCCTCATGTTCGAGTTCGATGTACTCGCCCAGCCCCTCGGTAATGGGATGACCGGGTGCAACAATCCACATGCGCTCGTGATCGTTGGCCTCGCGCCACTTCAGGTTACAGGTGGTGCCCATAAGTTTGCGGAAAATCTTCGAGAAGTGGCCGGAGTGCAACACGATCAGCCCCATCCCAGCAAGAACGCGCTCGTGCACACGTTCCACAATCTCGTCCTGCACCTCGGAGTGCGCCATATGGCCCCACCAGATCAGTACGTCGGTATTGTCGAGCACCTCCTGCGTCAGTCCATGCTCAAGCTCGTCCAGGGTCGCGGTGCCGGTCGTAAAACCGCTTTCACGCAAAGCTGCGGCAATGGTGCCATGGATACCTTCAGGATAAATAGCTGCCACCTGCTCATCGCTCCGTTCGTGGCGATATTCGTTCCACACAGTCACACGTACATTCTTTGCCATCGATACAACAATCCTTCCCAGTTAATGAAGGGGGAGATCGTTCGCCCCCTGCTATTCAGTGTATCACAAGTCGTTTTACGCTTCGCTATATGTATCATGGACGCGCCGAGGTGCCGTCGGGGGTACGAGCGAGGGTCCAGGTGGGTGGTCCGTCGTTGCAGGGGTATTTCGCGGCCTCGCGCTCATCGATATCGATGCCTAACCCCGGTTTGTCGTTAGGATACATGTAGCCGCTGCGCACTTGGGGACAGCCTGGAAAGACGGCCTGCACCTGTTCACCAAAACCGCTCCACTCCTGAATGCCAAAGTTATGGCTACTGATGTCGAGGTGCAGGTTGGCGGCATGACCAACAGGCGAGGTGTCGCCAGGGCCATGCCAGGCGGTACGCACATTAAATGTTTCGCCAAGCAGCGCCAGCTTACGCGCCGGAGTAATACCGCCAACCTGGCTGACGTGCACGCGAATAAAATCGATCAGGTGATTGGCGATCAGCGGCACCCATTCATTAGGATTGTTAAATAGCTCACCCATCGCAATGGGTACGGCACACTGCTGCCGCAACATCTTGAACCAATCGATCTGCTCAGGCGGAAGGGGATCTTCAAGGAAAAAGAGACGATACGGCTCAAGCTGCCTGGCGAGACGGATCGCTTCGATAGGCTGAATGCGTTCGTGCACATCGTGCAGCAGCTCGACCTCGTAGCCGACCGTGGCCCGCACCTTTTCAAAGAGGCGCGGCACGCTGCGTGCATACGCGTCGGGATCATAATATGCTCCCGCTTGCACATGTTCTGGCGAAGCTTGCATTGGCGCATGACCGCCATAACCGCCCCACTGGCAACGGATATAGTGATAGCCCTGCTCGATAAATGCCTGTACATTTGCCGCTACTTCCGACTCGTCGCGTCCATCAGCGTGACGATACACGGCGGCCCCTTCGCGGCACTTGCCCCCAAAGAGCTGATAGAGTGGCATACGAGCAAGTTTGGCCTTGATATCCCATAGGGCCATATCGACCCCCGAAATAGCATTGTTGAGCACGGGACCATTGCGCCAGTAAGAATTGACCCACATGGTCTGCCACAGGTCTTCGATACGCTCAGGGTCTTTGCCGATCAAGAATGGCTTGAGATATTCCTCCACCGCAGTACGCACCACGAGATGACGCTGGGTGAAGGTGGCGCAGCCCACGCCATACAATTCAGGTTCGTTCGTCTCCACTTTGACGATCACCAGGCGGTTAGCACCGTCTGGCATGGTAAGGATTACGCGTACATCACGTATTTCAAGCGCTGCCATATGCTTGTCTCCTTTACTTTTACCAGGGAACTATCCCCACGGGGACGACCCCTACCAGGGAGGTCGCTACCATATACGATAGATCCGTTTATCCGTTTTGCCGCAGACGGTACAGCACTTCACCGGCGTGCGGCACGCATAAGATGCCTTCGTCTTCGCGGCCCTGCCAATCCTGGGGGTTGATGCTGTGATAGTCGGCGTAGCCCAGGTTGATGCGACGACAGCGCTCCTCAGGAATGCTGGTCGCCAGCGTCACCTGGATGCGCGGGGACTCGATGCCGGTCTGCGCGTCGTAGGTGCCGGAGCCTTTGACGTGCGTGCTGTGCGCCAGGATGCTGCCAGGCACATCCTTGAAGCGTTCCCACTGCTTGAGGAAGTAGTCGCGCACGTGATAGCCGATTTCGTCAATCAACTTGCCGTGCACATACGAGACCTCGCTAATCTGTGGCGCGTAAATAATGACCTCGCCACCATCGGCGATGACCGGCTCGGTCTTGTACATCGCCTTGGCCGCCGTCCACAGATCATCGTACATCTCCGAGGGCATTGAAAGCACCTTTTTGAAGGGTGTATCGCGCCAGACGATGTTGAGTTTTCCCGACAGTTCAGCGGCTTCGTTGAAGGCGTCCCGGTATGAGCCGATGTAGAGACCGTGCAGGTCCTGACCCCGCAACACCAGGGCAATGCAGAGCGTGGGCACGTGAATAAAATCGGCGGCGCGATGGATCACGCGGCGCGTCAACGTATCCTTGACGCCTATCGTCTGCATGCTGGTCACGCGCGCGCCCAACCAGTGGCTGAAATTGATTACAGCGGGACCAGAGATACCGGGGAAGAAATATTTGGCACCACCGGAGAAGCCCGCGACCTCGTGCGGAAAGACGGGACCGCAGATGATGAGCTGATCGTACTGAAAGATCATGCCGTTGATTGTCACCGGAACTTCCGTATCAAGGATGCCATCGGAGAGTTGGCGCGACTCTTCAGGCGAGATTACGCCGATGGTTTTCAACGTCCTGGGATCGGACCAGTGGTGGTTATAGATGTGCACGTTCGGATACTTCTCAGCGCGCTCGGCAGCAGTCACGCCAACCAGCTTATCAATGGCATCGTCAGACATTGGCGGGTGCGTGCCCAGCGCGATCAAATAATCCAGACGCTGCACATGGCGTCCCAACTGCTGGTACAACGCCCGAAACAGCAGAGGAATGGGAGCGGTACGCGTGCCATCTGGAATAATGACCAGCACGCGTTTATTGGTAAATGGCTCGAGGTCAATACCCTGAGCCAACAATCCCTGCACATCCTCCTCCGTGAGCGTCTCCGTGGTAGAACCTTTTGCAATCGTCATAGCAACCTCCCTGGTGCGTAGCCTGTGTGTTATATTACCCCATTCTACAACACATGCCCAGGAGCAGCCCCGCAAGGACAGTTGATATATGGAACATCATCTACTGAGCCCGCGGCTCAGTAGATGATGTTCCATATATATTGATACAAAGTGTTAAAAAGCTATATGTGGCTCATTTGGCGAGCGGCAAGCTAAACCAGAAGGTAGAACCTTCACCAGGGGTGCTCTCTACGCCAACTTCCCCTTGATGTTGCGCAATAAGCATCTGAGAGATAAACAGACCCAGACCGAGCCCTTTCTCCGAACCGCTCAGCACAGGCACCTCCTTGACCTGATGAAAGCACTGCCAAATTTTCTGTTGGGTTTCTTCTGATAGACCTGGTCCCTTGTCTCGCACCCAGACCCGAACCTTCTCCCCTTGGAGGGTTAGCCCAATGTAGACTGGCTGGGTGGGGTCAGAATACCGAAGTCCATTGGTTATATAGTTGGTCACCACCTGACCAATGCGCTCCCTATCGACTAGAACGGTGATCATGGCCTGACTCGGCAGTTCAAGTTGGAGCGAACGTTCGGGAGCCGTTACCCGCAGATCATCGACAGTTTCACGCACGACGCTCACCAGGTCACTACGCTGTAGCGACAACTCTAAGGTGCCGGCCATGATGCGCGAGACATCCAACAGATCATTGATCAGATGGGTTTGCATATTCACCTGTCGGACCGACGCTGCCAGGTTCTTTGCAAGCTCTTTGAGAAAGGCGTCCATCTCCGGGGGCAGGTGATCAGCGGATCTGGTCAGGTGTTTCGCGCGCTTCTCGATCAATTGGAGCGTACCTTTGAGTGAGGTGAGCGGCGTCTTCAGTTCATGGCTGGTCATGCCGAGAAAAAGATCTTTTTGCCGTGCACTCTCTTTTTGAGCAGTGAGATCTACGATAAAAGAGATTGTCAACGGCGCAGGGTCTTCCCGATGGATGCGTGCTCCCCCCCAAAGTACTGGGACACGCTTGCCGTCTTTCGTTATATGCTCCTTTTCAAATGGTTGAGCAACACCAGTTGTCTGTAATTCTTCAACCGCTTGAGCATCACGTACCCGATATTCTGGAGGCGTCATCGTCGTCCACTGTACCCGTCCCGCCGATAGATCGTCCTGCGTGTAGCCAACGAGTGAGAGAAACGACTCGTTGGCCTCACAAATGTTCCCCTCCAGGTCGCCAACTGTGATCCCAATGAGGTTGGATTCGACGAGGCGGCGAAACCGCGTCTCGCTTTCGCGCAAGGCTTCCTCCGCTTGCTTCTGATCCGTAATGTCCATGGTGGCCCCGATCAGATAGGCTGCGTTGCCCTGTGCATCATAGAAACCTCGTGCCCGGTCGGTCAGCCAATGGATGCTTCCGTCAGGCCAGATCGTGCGGTAATCGATACGAAATTCGGTGTGGTTGGATAAACATTGCTTTGTGATATAGTCGACCTGCTCGCGATCATTGGGATGCACCGCGGCCAGAAAGCGCGCATAACTGACCGGTGCATCTGACGGCCACCCAAACAACGCTTTACACCCATACGTCCACACTAATTGCCCGGTATGAAGATTCCGATCCCACATACCCACGCCGGACGCTTCTATTGCAAACTGCATCTGCGCCTGGCTCAACTGGCCGCTCTCATCCTGATGAAAATCTTGATTTGATGCAGGCATGGAACGCGCTCCTTCTCTACTCCTTCTAAAGAGGCCTCCCTGCTTTCCAGATTGTATAAGGTACCTCTTCCCAACGGCAACTGAAAGAGGATTGGTCATCTAAGGTTATTTTTTAGTATACGACTGACCAACAAAGTCAAGGACAATCTGCCCTTTTTCTGCTCACCATAAACTTTATAGATTGAGCTCTTCATGTCTGCAAAATCTAGCTGTCGGCGAACTGACAGATGGTACGAATGCCCTGCTCGATCTCCTCATCAGAGGAGGCCAGGGAGACGCGTACGTACGGTTCGGAGACGTGCCCAAAGGCGGTGCCAGGCACGACGGTAAGGTTGTACTTGTGGATAAGGTCGTACGCAAACTGGCGCGAGGAGCGCGTTGGGCTGTGACGGTTGCTCACGTCGATCAGCACATAGAAGGCACCACGCGGCGTGTACATATAGCGTCCGTAGTCGCGCAGCAGACCCACGGCCAGGTCGCGGCGACGACGATAGGCCGCGCGCATCTCGGCAATACAATCCTGCGGTCCGGTCAAAGCCGCCGCCCCGGCGCGCTGCATCACCGTAGAGACGTTGGTATGCCCGGCGTCCAGCACGTCGATCAGCGTTTTAATGAGCGGTTTGCCAGTAACGATATAGCCCAGCCGCCAGCCGGTCATGGCGTAGGTCTTGGAGAATGTATAAACACCGATGAAGCGGCCATCCTCTAGCTCGCCAGGCTCCAACAGCGTACCCGGACTGACGTGCTCGCCCTCGAAGACCAGTTCGTCATAGCACTCGTCGGAGAGCAGGTAGAGATCGTGTCGCCGCGCAAAATCCAGCAATTCGCGTACAAGTTGGGGAGGATAGACGGCTCCGGTGGGATTGCTGGGCGTGTTGATCAGCAAGATGCGCGTGCGCGGTGTGACAAGCTGCTCCAACTGGTCGATGTCGGGCAGCCAATTGTGCTGCGGATCAAGCGGGTAGCGCACGTAGTTGGTGCCACAGGCCGCGAACTGTAGGTAATACTGTGGCCAGCAGGGATCGGGGACCAGCACCTCGTCGTCCGCGCCAACGGTTGCATCGAGAATGGCCTGGATCGCGCCGGTCCCGCCCATCGCCACCACAATGTTGCCCGCAGAAACGCTATAGCCGTTCACGCGCGCAACTTTCCCGGCCAACAGTTCGCGCAACCAGGGCCAGCCAGCCGCTGGACCATAGGTCAGCGGTTCCTGCTCGATGGTGGCGATGGCGGCCTGGCGAATGTGCGCGGGCGTGCGGAAGCTGGGTTCGCCAAGGTGCAGGTGGATCGGGGGCGGCACGACTTCGCCGCGCGCCTCGGCCTCCGCCTGCACGCGTTGCGCATACGAACCGAGCGTCGTGATGTCGTTCACCGGAAGTTCGTAGATATGTTGTTTGCCAAATTTCATAACTTGTTACCGTCGCGATAGTAGTCGCAAATGCGCCTGACCAGCCCGGTCAGCAGCGCAATGCGGGTTGGAAGATAGTCGAGTTCGATATATTCATCGGGATTGTGGGCTTTGCCGCCGCCAGCACCCAGGCCATCGATGGTGGCAATATTCAACGGAGAGGTGTTATTGGCGTCAGAGGCCCCGCCGCTGCCAACATCCTTGACCTGTAAGCCGAGTTCGCGCCCGGCCTCCTGCGCCAATTGCACCAGGCGAGCACTACGCTCCGTGCGCTCGAACGGCAGACTGCGCATTTCGCCACTGAGCGTGATCTGCGTCCCATCAAGCACGTGATGAGCCGTGACCTTGTGCATGGCTTTTTCCATGGCGCGAATACCGGCCTCGTCGCTCACGCGCACATCGATCTCGCAATAGGCGAAATCGGGCACGACGTTGGTGCGTTCGCCGCCATGCACAAGCCCCACGTTTAGAGAGGTGCCCGGAATGGTGCCATGCAGCGCCTGCAACGCCTGTATTTGATGTGATAGTTCGAGGATGGCATTACGACCGTTCTGCGGATCAACGCCCGCGTGAGCAGAGAGGCCACGCACCTCAACGCGGTAATTGCCGATGCCTCGGCGCGAGGAGACGACTGTGTTCTTCATACGACCAGGCTCCAGCACAATTACCGCGTCGGATTGACGAGCCAGGTCCTGAATTAAGGGCTTGCTGGAAGGCGATCCGACCTCTTCATCGCTGTTGCACACAAACGTGACGCTCTGATAGTGCGCCTCATTAGTAGCAATCAAGCAGTGCAAGCCGTAAAGTCCAATCAACACGCCCGACTTCATATCGAGTACGCCCGGACCCGTGGCAATGCGTGCGCCATCGCGCTGAGCTAACGTGAAGGGACGACGTTTGACCTCGCCTTCGGGAAATACCGTATCTATGTGCCCGATGAGCAGGATACGCGGACCAGCAGGGTTGTCGCCCTTATGCGTTGCGACCAGATGATTGCCGTACTCGCGCTGCGGATCAAAATAGGTTGCGAAACCATAGTGTTGGAAGCGCTTTTGTAAATGCGCGCCAACCGCGTCCACGCCCGCTTTAGTGTAAGTCCCCGAATCGATATTCACCATCGTCGCCAGGTCGTCCAGGTAGCTATCCATGATCTGCTCGGCCCAGACCTCGTCACATTGCTTGCTCATCAAATTGCTCCCTCCGCGTGAAATAGCGCTAGCTCTTCCTCGCCAAATCCGGCGGCGCACAAAATCTCGTCGGTATGCTCACCCAGGGCCGGAGGAGCATAGCGCTGTTCTGGCGCAACATCGGAGATGCGAGGAAACGTCGCCAACGTACGAAATGCCTGCCCCTGTACCTCGCCGCTCACCGTCACTCCACGCGCTTGCGCCTGGCTATCGTGCAGGGCCTCGTCGATACCATATACAGGAGCCACGCAGGCATCGATCTCGGCGAACTCAGCCACCCATTGATCACGCGATTTGCTTTTGAAAACTGCACGCAGCGTGCTCATAGCCTCCTCGCGCTCGCCCGGTCCAACCGGCATGTGGAAAGGCAGCAGTTCAAGATGACCGATACGAGTACAAAAGCTATGCCAGAACTTAGGTTCGAGCGCGGCGAGCGTCACATAGCCGCCATCGCTGGTCTCGTAGACGTTATAGCATGGCAGGCTGCCATCGAGCGCCGAATGACCGGGCTGGGGTGCCTGGCTGGTGTTGAGGTAGGTCGCCGCCAGTAATGGGAGCAGCGCCAACGCCCCTTCGGTCATCGAAGCATCGATCATGCAACCAACGCCGCTTTGGGCGCGACCAACCAGCGCAGTCAAAATACCGATCACCGATAGATAACTCCCACCTGCGATATCACCCAACTGGGTCGCAGGCATGGCGAGTTCGCCGTGAGGGCCACGATTGTAGTGAAGCAGGCCAGCGTAGCCCACGTAATTCAGGTCGTGCCCGGCGTACTGCTGATAGGGACCGTCCTGCCCGTAGCCGGTAATGGCACAATAGATCAAGCGCAGATTGCTAGTCTTGAGGCGTTCGTAATCAAGCTCGAAGCGCGCCATCACACCTGGCCGGAAGCTTTCCAACACCACGTCAGCCTGCTCTGCCAGCCGCAGAAAAATCGCGCGGCCATGTGGAGATTTCAGGTTCAACGTCATACTGCGTTTGTTGCGGTTGAGCGCCAGAAAATTGAGGCCCATACCAGCGGGTCCAAGAGGAGGCATAGAGCGGCTGTAGTCGCCGCCATCGGGTGACTCTACCTTGATCACATCCGCGCCCAGATCGGCCAACATTTGCGATGCATACGCGCCGGGCAGCAGCCGTGAGAGGTCAAGGATGCGTATGCCACTGAGAGGCTGACTCATGTGGGTGTCTCCTTGTTGCGGGATAGATAAATAGCACCGTATCTCATAAGGGTACAGGCTGAAGCAGGTATTGTCAATGCCGTTTGGCTGTTTACTGTGAACAAATTTCTGTCTATCTGAGAGCGTGTTTTGTTAATCGCAAATACCGCTCTCCAGACGGCGTTTGTCAGTTTCCTGGGATACTGAGAGAACCTCTCCCATGTGATAGACTGGAGAGATGAGTACCACATATCCCAGCAATCTTTCCGATGCAGAGTGGGAGTGCCTCCAACGCCACCTGCCACCTTCGCCCACACGCGGTAGACCGCCCACCCACTCGCTGCGTTCCACTTTCAATGCAATCTTCTACGTCTTGCGTACCGGCTGTCCGTGGCGCTACCTGCCCGCCAACTTCCCGCCGTGGCAGACGGTCTTCTATCACTTCCGGCGCTTGCGTCTCAAAGGGACCTGGACCCGCCTCCTACGAGTGCTTCACCAAGCGGAACGTGAACGACAGGGCAGAAATCCACATCCGAGCGCGGCTATTATGGATGCTCAAAGCGTCAAAACGGTCGAGGAGTCAGCAAGTATTTCTGGCTTTGATGCCCATAAGCATGTCAGGGGGCGCAAGCGGCATCTCCTGGTGGACACGCTGGGCATTCCGCTTTCCATCTACGTGACCGAGGCCGATGTGCATGACACTCGAGGAGCACGCTCTTGTTGGCTGGACTAAAATACTTTGTGCCACGCCTCACCAAGATCTGGGCTGATGCGGCCTATCGAGGTCAAGAATTAGCCGCTTGGTGCGAAACGGAGGGTGACTGGGAACTGGAAGTGGTGGAGCGAACATTTGGATGGCTTTCTCGCAGTAGGAGATTGAGTAAAGGTTACGAGCGAAAAGTCCAAACCAGTGAAACACTGATCCAGGTGGCCATGATTCGGCTGCTCCTCGCTCGTTTAGGATGCCGGAGCTGACCGGGTTCCCAAACACACAATGAAAAAGATAGCGTGTCAGCACCCATTTTTGAATGGTCTACGTATGGTTAGTTTGACACGCTGATCGCCCGCCTGCTAGACTGCGATCAGCATCTGTTGCTTGAAAGGAATCCGATGCATCGAAACATTCCAGCATCTGCTCTCTCGCCCAGGTTGCGCATAGCTCTCTCTTTCCTCCTGGGCATTACACTGCTTAATTATATCGCGCAGATTCCCTACTACATCCATTTCTATGGTGTCTATCACGGTATTCCCAACCCTTTGGGAGTCGTGATTTTTTTGGTGGCGACGCTCGCGCTCTTTCTGGTAGGGTATTTCCTGACATTACAGATGAAAAGGTTTGGAGGATGGCTCTTGCTGGCGTTTCTTGCGCTCGAATTTGTGGGCTACCTGGGACATAATCTATCTGGGGCTTTTTTGCGAGATCTTCCCACCAACGATCCACTCTTTTTCACCGTCTCGCTGATCGGCTACCTCAACCTCGCTGCTTCGTTCATCTATCTGATTGTCATCATCACATTTCGAGGCAGCCTCCTCTTTGCGCGGCCTCAATCCCTGAGCGAGAATGGAGCCGTAATGAGCACTCATTCTCGTTCGTGAGACCGGGTTTTGTACAGAGGCTGAGGCGTCGCAGGGAGCGGCTTCAGCTTCTGTAAATAGGTGAGGCTGAGAGAGGCACGTTCCCGCTGGCTCTCCAGTCTGAGATCTTGCTCTGTGGCCATTTACAAAACACGGTCTGACTAAGTGTTTGATAACCGAGAGTTAGGGAGAAAAAGGCGCCAGCAGCGAGAGCATGCGCCGGCTCATCGCCAGCGTGATGAACGCCTCACTGCTTTGAGGTAACCCTTCATGGTCTCGCGCCAAGCGGCGCCACCGAGAGATCCAGGCAAAGGTTCTCTCCACCACCCATCGCCCAGGCAGGGGCACAAACCCATTGGGGAAACGGGCCTCCCAGTCCGGCTCCTCGCCTTCAGCCACGAGCAGGCCACGTGCCGGAATCTTGGC
>DATAYF010000012.1:0-10206 GCA_036272735.1 Ktedonobacteraceae bacterium | reverse complement strand
GGCTGGTGCTTGATCGTGGTGTGAATGCGGCGTGAATGCGGCACAAAATAGAGTCACTGTGGCGGTGAGTTCCATCGACACACGAAACGCCTGTGGACAGGGCAGCGCTGGCTTGCTGGAAACAGCAAGTGAAACTGCCTTAATTGAAGCAGGAACCAACCCGC
Organism: Ktedonobacteraceae bacterium; assembly: GCA_036272735.1. Classification (GTDB taxonomy): domain Bacteria; phylum Chloroflexota; class Ktedonobacteria; order Ktedonobacterales; family Ktedonobacteraceae; genus DATAYF01. The sequence continues at coordinate 10,042 of DATAYF010000012.1, read as the reverse complement.
ATTTGGGTCTGTCCTACATGTCTAAGTATTGGAGAACGGAAGAATTCCACAGCGAATGAAGGAGACCAGCGAGGACCCGCGCATTGTGGCAGCCAATCGTTGTTACGACGCCTACATCTTTGATCTGGATGGCACCATCTACCTCGGCGATGCTTTGCTCCCTGGTGCGCAGCGCTTGATCATCGAGTTGCGCAATCGTAAGCGCATCGTACGCTTCATCTCCAACAATCCGACCAAAACTCCTGAGCAATACGCCGAAAAGCTGACGAGATTGGGATTACCCACTGCGGTTGAAGACATCACTAATACGGTGGTATCTATGACGCGCTGGCTGCTTGCTCATTACCCCGATGCCGTCGTATTTCCTATCAGCGAACAACCCCTGATCGATGCTTTAGCCGACGCGGGCATTCGTATGTCTCATAATCCTGCTGAAATAGATATCGTGATTGCGAGCTATGACCGCTCTTTTAGCTATGAAAAGTTGCAAATTGCCTTCGATGCTATCTGGTTCTATAAACGTGCTCGCCTGATCGCCACCAACCCCGACCGCTATTGTCCAATGCCAGGTGGGCGCGGGGAGCCGGATGCTGCTGCGATCACCGCTGCCATTGAAGCATGCACGAACACGAAATGCGAGGTGGTCGTTGGCAAACCCGATCCTGTGATGGTGCAGGCTGCATTGACCGGCACCAATGTTCAGCCGGAGAATTGCGTCGTGGTTGGTGATCGCCTTTCCACCGATATACGCATGGCGCACGACGCGGGTATGGACGCGGCGCTTGTGCCGACAGGTGAGACGAAAATGACCGATCTCCAACATATTTCTCCTTGCGATGCCCCACGTTTTGTGCTTGATCGCATTGACCGTCTCCTGCCCCCTGATCTCTGGCAGGAGCTTGGTTGGCGATAGGCTGATTGAAGGTAACGATGGCGCTACCTTCATCAATGGATCTTCGCGGTGCTCTAGTAGTCGCTTACATAGCCAGCGTCTGCCTTGTCTGCCTTGACATTCTTCTAACGAAATATTACAATTTATCACCTGATAAATACGAGGAACGGATTTGTGCAGAGCAAAGAAGCCTTGACGTTGTGGATGCACCGCTGCGCCTGCTCTGTTATGCTTGTATGATAGTAACCCGTTAACCGAACCAATCGATACTCAATATTGTTTCGGAAATCGTCACTATCGATAGCACATTTTTCGCTGTTTTTTGTTTATCGTTTGATAAAGGAGCCAACAACATGGAAGCCAATCCTGGTACTACGCCAGCGGCGCAGAATACACACGACTCAAACTACAAATGGCGTGTTCTGGCATCGGTGGTGATTGGTCTATTCATGGTTATTTTAGATTCGACCGTTGTCAATGTCGCGCTCAAAACACTTCAGCAGCATTTTGCAGTGTCCACAAGCGAGGCCCAGTGGGTTATCAGTGTCTATACGTTGGCGTTAGGCATTGCAACCCCGCTTTCGGGTTTTCTCGGTGATCGTTTTGGGGTCAAGCGCATCTACCTGGGTGGCCTGGTACTGTTTACGCTGGGTTCGTTGCTCTGCGGGATCTCACCCACACTCACCATACTGATCGGTGCGCGTGCACTTCAAGGCATCGGCGGAGGAATCGCGTTACCCCTGGGCACGGCCCTGCTCTTCCGGGCGTTTCCGCCGCGTGAGCGTGCTGCCGCCTTTGGTGTCTTCGGTATCGTGCTGGTCTTTGCCCCGGCTATCGGCCCCCTGCTCGGTGGCTGGCTCGTCGACCATAACCTGCTGTCGTGGATCTTCTTCTTAAATCTGCCCATTGGCGTGATCGGCGTGACCATCGGCACCCTGTTCTTACACGAAGCACCCGGCTCATCCCAGGTGCGGGTCGATATCGCCGGTATTGTCACGTCGGCAATAGGATTTGGGGCCATCCTCTTCGCAGCCTCTATCGCGGGAGAACAGGGAGCAGGTTGGGGAGATCCACGCGTAATCACAGGCCTGGGCATTGGCATCGTAGCTCTGATCATATTCACCATAGTCGAATTGCGTACAGCCGATCCATTACTCGATCTGCGCATGTATGCTATCCCCAGTTTCGCGGTTGCTAACGTCGCCAGTCTGGTGGGGACCATCTCGCTCTTTGGAGCAGAATTTCTGCTGCCACTCTACCTGCAAATTTTGCGCGGTGAGTCGGCGTTTCAGACAGGCTTGATCTTGTTGCCATTAGCGCTCTCATCGGCGGTTGCAGGACTCGTTGGAGGTCGCATTACTGATCGTATTGGTCCACGCGTGCCTATTGTCGTTGGCTTTCTGCTAATTGCCTTTAATACCTATCAATTTGCACAGATCACCATGAATACCAGTATCGGCTTCATCATGTTCCTACTCGTAGTCCGTGGTCTGGGCATCGGTCTGATCATTCAGAACAGCCAGGTCGCGGCCTTACTGGATGTGCCACTGCCCAGGCTCAACCGGGCAACGCCGTTGATACAAGCGACGCGGCAGACGATGCAATCGATTGGCGTCGCGGTGCTGGCAACCATCCTTACCAGTGCGATCACCGTTACGATGCCACACAACGTTCCATCGGGAGCCAGCTTCTCCCAATTACCACCCGCCATACGCGCGGCCGCACTACACGGCATACACCTCTTCCAGAGCCAGTATATTAGCGGGCTGGAGCACGCGTATGAGGCGACCTTTGTCGTCGCTATCATCACAACGATGGTTTCGCTCTTCCTGCCCGGCTGGCCAGGCAAATACCAGCCATCTTCGCAGCGTCGCGCACCTGCACCACAACAGCAACCAAGTGAGGCAGTATAAGTATGGAATGGGGACAGGACAAGCTAACGTTGTTTCACAAATGAATCTGGCAATTGGTCTCTTGTATTCCCTCGTCTATATTGATGATCATAAACTGAGCTGCGGCCCAGTTTATGATCATCAATATAATTCACCTCCACCTTTTGCCCGTTTCCACCAGGAGCGGTATTGCCAGATGGAATTCTGAAAGAGCATCAACTTTGTCCCACATCCATCTCATACAAACTATCCCTTTAGACCGCCGCTGATACCTTTGACGAAGAAGCGCGAGACCAGGGTGTAGAGCACGATTGCAGGGAGCGCATATAACATGGCGTATGCCGCGAGTTGGCCGTAGTTCACCTGCCCGTACGCGCCGAAGAAGGTGTAGATATGCACTGAAGCCGGAAGCAAGGCTTGATTCTGCAAGATGATTAACGGCACGAAGAAGTTTGTCCAGGCTCCCAAAAAGCTCCACACGCCAACGACAGCGACACCCGGCGCGGCTAGCGGCAGCATGATATACCAGAACGAACGCAAGATCGACGCGCCATCAATCCATGCCGCCTCTTCCAGCTCGACAGGGACCGAGTCCAGAAAATTTTTCATCAACCAGATGCTAAACGGGAGCGCGCTGGCGACAAAAAAGAGGATACAACCCAGCAGGGTATCCTGCAAATTCAAGGCCACGTACATGGCATATAAGGGCGTAACCAGGGCCAGGATGGGCAAGGCACTGGCGAACAAAATGGCATACATCAATGGCCCCTTCAAGCGAAAACTGTAGCGCGAGAGAGGATAGGCGGCCAGGCCAGATAGGATGATGACGAGCAGCATGGTGCTGATTGCCAGGATCGCGCTATTGGCGAATGGACGCCCCACCAGCCCATTGCCAATGATCGTAATGAAGTTGCCCAATCCAGGATGCGCAGGCCACACGACCGAGAGCGTGGCGCTTGGGTTGAACGCGGCCAGGATCGGCCACAGCAGGGGAATTAAAAAGAACAGCCCAATCACGGTGAGCACCACATAGATTGGGGTGGTACTGAAGGCGCGACGTAGAGACATACACTTCCTCCCCGTCAGATGATGACGCAACAGAGCAACAGGAATAGCGTTTCCGACGGTCTATGTTACATATCGATGCGCAAGACACGAATATACAGCAGCGAGAGAATAGCTCCCACCAGGATAATCAGCAGAGCAATCGCGCTGCCGTAGCCGATCTGGTAGAACTGGAATGCTTGCCGATATTGGTAAATGGTCATCAATTCGGTGTTGAGGTCACTACCACCAGTCAACACGTATACCAGTGTGAAGTCGGAGAGTGTTGCCAATGTAATCAGCAGGAGATCGGTGGCAATCGAGCCCTTAATCAGCGGCACGATAATATGGCGCAAACGAGACCACGCGCCCGCACCATCGATATTTGCGGCTTCCAGCAACTCTTCGGGAACGCCTTCGAGCGCCGAAGCATAGAGCAGCATGGAGAACGCCGTGCCGCGCCAGATGTTGGCGACAATGATCATCGCCATTGGGTAACTTTGTAACCAGGCATGCTGAGGCAGGGCAAATGTGCTCATGATGGTATTCAGCAGGCCGGGGGCAAGCACGCTCTGCGGTCCACCCGCCAAAAAAGCACTCCACAAGAAACCAGCAACCACGTCGGGGATCACCCAGGCGCAAATAATAATGCCGCCGAGTACCGCCTTGAACGTGGGGTTGCGGTGGCGCATCAAAAGCGCCAGGATCAGACCCAGTAGCGCCTGTCCTATCAAGGCCGAGCCAACGAGGTAGGTCAGCGAGACACGAAAGGCGTTGAGAAACTCGCTATCGCGCAGAATTTGCACGAAGTTTTGCCAGCCCACAAACTGTGGCGTGGCCGCGCCCGCGCCGGTAAGTGACATATTGGTGAAGGAGACGTAAAACGCCCAGAAAGCGGGGCCAAGCATAAAGATGACGATGACGATGAATGCCGGGGCCATGAATAATAGGCTGATACGCAGACGCTTACGCTGCTGAACACCAGAGGGCGGCGCTACAAACGCTAGCGTCTCCTCCTTGATCTTCACCTGTTGCATATGGGCAACTCCCCTGTCTAGTCATAAAGGTGGCGACAGGAAGCGGGTAGCCGCCTCCTGTCGTGGAATAAGATGCGTTAAGGGTCTAGGATCAAGGACGCGTTTCGGTATTGCTCTGTCCCGCGATTCCTGTCACGGCCTGAGAATAGGCTGCCATGGCACTCGACGCACTCTGACCCTGCATGACATGTTGCATGGCCGAGTCAATCTGGGTCGAAATCTTGGGATAAGCCGGAAATGCTGGACGGAACTGCGTGAAGGATACCATGTTGGTAAAGAACGTGTTGTCCGGCAGATTTTTATACGCGGGGACATTGATAATATCCTGACGCGGCGCAATCTGTGCGGCATCCACATCGTAGCTGGACAGCAGGTCGAGGCTGTTGGCAACTTGCAACACTTTAAAAGCGGCATCCTTGTGCTGAGACTGCTGGCTGATCGAGTACGCCCACCCGCCGGAGAGCGTGACATTCTTGGGAGCTTGCCCGAATTCAGTTGGCATTTTGGCGACGCCCATCGTCTGCTGCCATTGCGGCCACGCGGCAGCCTGACCAGCCTCCCAGCTTCCAGGGAGCCAGGAGCCATCGATGTCCATCGCAACTTTCCCCTGGGGTATTAATTGCTGTGGCACCGTATTGCCAGCTTGCGTGCTCAACGCGATATCGTTGGTCGGACCCAGCAGATTTGATGGATTGTAGACTTGCTTGACGAAGTTAAGCGAATCTGCAATACCCTTACTGGAAGCGATCCACTTATTGGTACTGTAGTCGTACAGCGGATCACCAGTGCCATAGAGCAGCATCTCGAAGCCCTGCATGCTCGACGCTTCGTCCATCGGGATGCCCGAATAGAGGTTCATCGGGATGACGTTCGGCACCTTCGCTTTGATAGCTTTGGCAGCGGTGAGGATATCTTGCCAGTTATTGGGCTGCCAGTTGGTTGATAAACCGGCTTTTTGGAAGATCTGCTTGTTGTACCAGATCAGGCGGTCATCGGTCCCGTTCATCACGCCATAGTTATGCCCATTGAACGTGGTGATCTTCTGCATGCTAGGGAACCACTGCTTATAATCGGGCCACGATTTCAGATAGTTGTCCAGGGGAGCCAGGTAGCCCGCCGTCGCATCTGAACCGATCAAGAAGCTATCTTCGCGCACAAGATCGGGAGCAGTGTTGGCAGAACGGAGCATGAGATCGATTTTCGTATAATAACTGCCTTCGTCGGCCACGATAGGCTCTAGATTGACCTGAATGTTGGGGTAGGTTGCTTCAACTTTTTGTTTGACCTTGTTCCACCATGTTTGATCGTGATAGGGTGGTGGTCCGAACTGCTGAAAGGCAACGGTGATGACCGTTTTACCATTGCTACTGGTCGTGTTGCTGCCACCACAGGCGGTAAATAGGATGCTGACCAGGAACAGGCAGGTCACAAGCGGGATAAGGTGGAATCGTTTCAACAGCGTGGGCATACATTTTCTCCTTGTACTTCCCTACATTCATAGAAATGAGAAAGCTGCTGAACGCGCTTATATGAACGAAGAAACGACACGAAGGCATTTTTCTCAATATGAATGCTTACAGATATGTAAAGAGAATAAAAACATTCAATGGTTTCACTTACTAGCAACCTTGCTAGCGTATGCACTACGTTGCTCGCATCGCCCGGTCGTAGACCAGAGGCGTGACAAGCTTTCGCCCAGGAATAACAAACTTGTTCAATTGACGTCGGTACAAAAACGACCTACAAGTAGAAGAGATCGTTCGCGGTCTTTGCTAAGAAATCCTTTCTCAAGTCAATAAAATGACAACGTTGACATGTGGTATAACACAAATAGTAGTTCATGAATAGCACTCCTGTCAATACCTCTCTACACGCTAGCTTTCGACGATGATACAAACGGTAAAATGACCATTTTTGATGTCGATAGGCCAGGCATGACCGGAAGGGGTAGCAGGCGGAAGATGTGGACAGGAAAAGCTGCCCTGCATGCGATCCATATCTGTTGCGGCTATAGGAATATCGCTACTGATAGTAAGCGAGCAAGAGGCGGTGGGAGCCATAGCCAGGTCCCAGGTAGTCTGCTCGCTTCCCAGGCTGATATGTACTTCACCGCCGTTGTCGCGATTGGTCAGCGTATACCTGCCGGGACCATGATAACCGTAAAACACCAGGAACGCGGTTTTGTTGCTATCAACGATGTCGATGGTAAATTCTTTGTGCCCGTGCCGCAGTTTGGAGATGGTTTGCGTAGTATGTAATGTGTAGGTGCCAGAGACCGCGCCCATGGTTGTAAAGGCAAGCGTACTGATACCATCGTCCTGCTTGATGCTCTGATATTGCCCGGCATCCCGTGTTTGTGATGCGGTTGGCGTCGTGCCACAGGCTGCTAGCCAGAATAAGCAGCCAAGCAGGAAGGCAGTGCGGCACTGATCGTACGTTTTGTGCATGTAAACAGTGTACATTCCTTAACGCTGCTCATCGGGCACCAATATTTGGGCAAGAACCGGGCTGACGAACTCGGTGGAAAGGCAATCCATGTGCACAATATCCCACAGTTTACCGTTCATAAATTTCGCCTGTCGCCGTCGTCCGATTTCACGAAATCCAGCCTTCGCGTAGGCGCGTTGCCCTGCAAGATTGTATTCCCAGGTTTCAAGGGCAACGTTATGCAAGCCAAGCGCCGTGAAGGCATAATCAAGCATTAAGCGGATTGCCTCCGTTCCATATCCATGTCCTCGATAGTCAGCCTCACCAATTTCGATACCGAAGTAGGCACTGCGATCCCGATAATTAATATCTCCCAGATCAGTCCTACCAATGGGACGTAAGGTAGCACGGTCATAGATGGTGAAATAAACAACGCGGCGCTGGCGTTCCTGCTCAACCTCCGCATCATAGTGAGCCATGATTTCTTCAAATGTCGAAGGCCGAGGAAGATGAAGTGTACGTAGAACAGCAAAGTCGTTGATCCAACGCTGATAGAGTGGCACCAGGTCACGACGAATGGGGCCAAGGGCAACCTTTTCTCCTACAATGCTGATAATCAGGTTTTCCTGAGTTTGTACGCTATCCATTGCTCTTTTTCTCTCTCATATAAAGGAGTATTAATGGTTTCCGGAAACCATTAATACTCCTTTATATGCCATCTACCACTGGTTCCAGTGTAAAACTTCGTCGAGTGGTTTACGGGGACCTGGCTTGAAATCTGTCCCCAGCGTGTAGGCAACCGGGATCAGGGCGGCCTGCGTTATTTTGTCGTAGGGGATACCAAGGATCTCGGCGGCCTCTTTTTCGTAGCCAAGGTGCAAGGTCGTCCACGCGGTGCCAAGCTCACGTTCGCGGGCGGCCAGCATGAAGCTCCAGACCGCTGGTAAAATAGAGCCCCACGCGCCCGCCTGCCTGGCGCTGGACAATCCATCTAATCGCCCCTGGATGCAAGGAATAACGAAGACCGGGGCTTCATGCATATGTTCGGCAAGGTATTGTGCTGAACTCAAGACACGCTGCTGAGTACGGGCCTGTTCTGAATCCTGGCTGGCTGGCTGGCTGTTGCTATTATTACGCGCAGCAGCAGGGGTGCCATACGCCGCAGCCATGCCTTGCCGATACAGGTCAGCAATGGCTTTACGTTTCTGCGCGTCGGTCACGATAAGAAAATGCCAACGCTGCGTGTTGCTGCCAGTGGGAGCCTGCACAGCAAGCTCGACACACTCACGAATAATCTCTGGTTCGACCGGGCGTGAAAAGTCGAGACGTTTACGTACCGCACGAGTGGTAGAGAGTAACTGGTCGGAGGTAAGATGTAGAACAGCCATTAAATTCTCCTTGATCTATTCAGCAAAGGCAACATGCATGTTGCTGTGCTCGTTTCATCATACTGCAAAATTGCAGTGTTTAGCAAAGATGTGGTTTCTTGACTTTGTCTAAATTAGATATTATAGTAATATGAATGCTGGGTAACGAGAGCACCACTATTAGAGAATGGAAAAACTATGCAGCATCGCTTGGAAGAAGAGATGAGCGTTGAACAACGACTGCGGGCAGCACATTTAAAGGTCACGCGGCCACGTCGACTCGTCCTGAGTTTGCTCCGCGAGTTGGGAGGGCATCACTCTGTTGATCAGCTTGTTGAAGAACTGCGAAAACGTGACACACCTTTGCCACGTGCCTCCGTCTACAACGCCATAGATATACTGGTCAGTCACGAGATTGTGATGCTGGCAGACGCAGGGCCTGGCCCCGCTCTCTACGAAGAAAATGAACACTGGCATCATCATTTTGTGTGCGTGGACTGCGGTATCGTGATCAATATTGCTTGTGTCAAGGGTGAAAAACCTTGTCTGCTGCCGGAATGGGTACCAGGGACAGTCGAGGAGGCACAAATCATTTTTCGCGGTCACTGCTCGTGCTGCCTGGCGAAAGCTGGAGCAAACGGACAGAACGAGCAAATAGGTCCAGAGCTAGCTGCTTGTCCATCTCTTCACCCACAACCTACCGAGGCATAAGTAGCGCGTATCTCCAAGAGGCGAGGCTCTATTGCGCTCCTCCCTCACCTTTCATTGGTGGAATAAGCATTGCTTGCAGGGGAACTGCAAGCAATGCTTATTCCACCTAAAATTCGCGGCACGGGTGCCCCTGGCTTCAAGCCAGAGGGGTGAATTGCCGCGTTCCTTCCCACCAAGTACTCGACAGCACGAGCTGTTTCGTGGTCAAATAAGCCCATGAACATACAACGAGCGATCACCATTTTGATTGCGCATGATGAGGACTTGCAGCAGACCCTCAAGGGGTTTCAGCACGTCCAGCAAGCGTTGTCTCCTTCTTGCTACAATGGCGGTAAACCATTGAACGCCTAGGATTTGCAGCGGTCCTGCTATCATGGCGTCAAAGGTTCGTTGCATGCGCAAATGACCATCTCTGCTATTCGCCTGGTGGCTGCTGCTTACGCCACTGCCAAGTCGAATAAGAAACCCGCAACCCGTCCATTCTTCTTCAGAAAAGCACGAGCCCTCTTTCTCATTGGCAAGCGTGGGCGTGATGCTGATTTTCGAACAGATGGTACCTTGTCCATCTGGACGGTTGGTGGTCGCAAGCACCTTCACTACACCATTCCTGACGACTTCAAAGCGACATTTGACCGTGCTGTCGAAATTGATAGTCTCACGGTCATTGAGCGC
>DATAYF010000011.1:0-14519 GCA_036272735.1 Ktedonobacteraceae bacterium | reverse complement strand
GCAAGAGCCTGCACGGACGCATGGCGCATGAAATCGTACGCATCGGCAACACCATCATCCTTGAAAAGATCAGTTATAAAGGGTGGCAGAAACAGTATGGCAAAAGCGTGGGACTTCGCGCTCCAGGGATGTTTATAGAACGATTGAAACGCACCGTTGCAAGCACGGGCGGCACCCTGCTCGAAGTCTCCACGCGCACCACCAAACTCTCGCAATTTTGTCATGGCTGTGGTACGTGTGTCAAAAAGCCGCTGTCGCAGCGCTGGCACACCTGCACATGTGGCATAGGTCCCGTGCAACGGGATCTGTATTCGGCTTTTCTGGCGGCCTATCTTGATGCAGCAGATCCCATTCCCTCATGTTCCCGGTACACAGTACCCTGGGAAGGTGCGGAGACGCGCCTGCGGGCGGTACATGAGCGATTGCAACAACGGGCAAACGCGTGGCAATGCTTGCCGCCGTCGCATGGGTATTCCCCGTGCCAGAGTCCGTCCGCAGCCCCTCAGCCTCAAAGTCTCGCGCGAACCAACACCAGAGCCACGCTTCCTCCTCAGACGAGGAAGGTTGGAAGCATGGAAGGACCGCCCAGAACCCCCGTTGCTTTAGCACGGGGAGTCTTCAGTTGAAGAAGTTGATGAGACAGAGAAATAAGAGACATGTTACCGGTTTCGGCAGTGCTCATGCCCTCGCTCGTGACGAGAACTGTCTTTTTGATCGGAAGGACAGCGCTTCCTCCCCTGGCTGAAGCACGAGGGTATCCGCGCTGGGATCCTCATGAAAAAAGAAAAGGGCGCAAGAGTGAGAACGGGTGTTCTCACTCTTCCGCCCTGAGTAGCTTCGATGCAAACGCATCAGGCTTTATAACGATTGCGTATCAGGAAGTAGAACTGAATCAGCGCCAGAATACCCATGATCACCATGGTGATGATGGCGTCAGAAGATGGAAGCGTAGTAATAGGCTGTCCTACTGGTGCTGGTGCTTGAATCACTGTGCCAGAAGTAAAGAGAATATTTGCCTCAGTATCATTGCTGAAGATAGGCAATGAGAAGAAGCCGAAAGCAGCAATATAAATGAACAAGCAGGTACCGATTACCAACCACTGCCCCATACAGCCAAGGTTATTCTCACCAACGCGCGCGAAATCACGGCGCGCCACAGAGGTCCAGATACCGGCCAGTATCAACATTGCCACGGTGAGAGCCATCGCTACCAAAATCTGGCTTGGATCGGTGTGCAACATCAACGTTGTGCCACCGATAATAGCCACCGTTACCACACTCGCAATCACTACCAGGTTACGATGGGACTTCGCAAAAACAACACCCAAGATCAAGAACAGCAAGAAGTTGGAAGTAATGATCGCGTCGATGATATAGCCCGCTTGCTGCGAGAATGTACAGCTACCAGGGATGTTGGATTGAAGACCGCAGACAGTCAGGTAGGTATTCAGTCCAATGAAGCTCCAGTTATGCATCCAGGCCAGCAGCGGATAGGTAACAATCCAGGCCAGCAGGCTAATAGCGCCAGTCTGAGCCAGACCAATCGCCCCGACCATATAGAGGCCAGACATGGTTTTCTTGCGTACCGGGCGCATCAAGTAGTGGAAACGTAGTGCGAAGGCAGCAAGCGTCACAAAAATCGCCGCACCCAGCACAATCGCTTCAACCAGATCAACCAGCTTCTGACCAACAAAAGGACGCTTCGGGAACAATATCAGCGCCAACCCTTGATCATTAACGAGCGTGTAGAAGGCCAGGAACAGGAGCAGCAGTAACGTCCCAACGATAATCATGCCGCGAATAGCTGGGGTCGTACCCAGGTCGCGACGATCTGGATTACGCTGCTCACGTATCGCAAGCACGCTATAGAAAATCATCGCCAGGCCCACAGTCAATATGCCGATCCCAACCATCGAGAGATCGACAGCACCGATCTGGAACCAGAGAAATTTACCACCCAGCACAGGCCAGAGGTGCGTGCTGGCATATGGGAAATATTGATTGCAGGTTACCGACTGTCCTGCCGCCGCCGGAACACATCCGGTGCCCGTTGCCCAGAGCGCAAGCGCCAGACCAACTGCCGTGAGAATCGCTCCCAGGCCCGTAAAAATCCCTGGCGGGATCAGAGGTTTCGGATCAAACAGCAGCACAATAACCTGTACGATAGCAAATCCGCCCAGGCCCACAACAGCCAGAGCTGCGCAGGCCCGCTGGAACTCAGCCAAATTTGCCTCGGTCATTTTAAAGAATATGAAGCCGGGAAACTGCCCGATAAGAATCATGGCGATAAAGAAGAACCCAACGCCAAAGATGAGCGCACGCGCCCACGACATCCTTTCTGCCGATTCCCGCTGTGGTACAACTTGTTGCATGGATCGCAATCCCTTTCAGCATGTCATTCATCAACGATAAAGACATGAACAGAGATCAGAATAGGAACTTTTCGCGCCCCGTATGGGACGCGAAAGACGACAATATTATTGCACAATCGTCAGTTGCGCCAACATCGTTGGGTGGAACCGACAATAGTAAATGACGGTATGGTTGCTATTCAGATTATAGGCATTCGCAGTAACCGTGTATGTAAACGTCTGATTAGCCTGAATACCACCCTGTCCCGAATCAAACACTTGCGAAGCAATGTTGCTCTGCGGATTCGCAGTACTACCGCCCTTGATCGCCGTGGCCGTATGGGGCTGGTTATCTTTGTTCGTCCAGGTAATTACCGTACCGACCTTTACCTTGATATTGGGTTTGTCGTAACAGGCTACCGGGCTTGTGCACGAGACACCACCCGAGCCAGCTTTGACGATATTGATACTTACCGTCTTCTGCTTGGTCATATCAACCAGAGCGCCAAAGGTCGGATTTTGCTGCCCCAACGTAACAGCAGCCTGGTAGGCAGTCGGATCATTGTTCTGAAGGTACTCGGCTAATTGATCGAATCCGTTCTGGTTAGGATAGCCATTCTGTTGCAGATACGTGGGGTCAGCAGAGCGCAAGAAATCAAACAGGTACTGAACCTTGTTCGCATCCAGAGCACCGCCGAACTTATCGCTTGTCTGCACAGAACTTGAACTTTTCGGTTGATGGGCTGCCTGAGGATTATAAATACCAGCGTAGATGACCCTATTTAAATCGTCATCCTTCATAGCATTCATCTCAGCAATCGTATATCCGTTATACGTGGGATTCGCAATTTTGCTGTTGATAATGGAATAGCACTGGTCTGTACAAAACTGCGCGTAGATCTGCATGCCCTGGTTTACAGCCACGTTAAACTGCTGTGTCTTGGCAGAAGCCTGATTATTCCCTTCCAAAATCCAGAATACAGGGATCAGCAGCGAGATGACCGCCAGCATGATCAGCGCCCCATATCCAGTTTTCTCAACCGCGTTTGTCCGCGAGTAAAATAGGTACAGCAAGCCGCCAACAACGATTACCAGCAGAATAATACCGACAATAGCTTGCCCGATATTCATAATAACACACAACCTCTTGATTCATGCCCCAACAGCTATACTGGCGGAACATTATCGATCTTCTGTATTCTTGGTCGCAAGCCGCTGCCCCTCAAAACCGTGTATGAAAGACAGCGGTCGTGTAGTCATTTGCACTCATGAAGTGCCGTAAAAAAGAAGCGGCAGCAATCAGGCTGCAGCGCCACCACCACCAGCACTACACTGAACGGTAGGTTCTGCTATCAGACGCGTGGTACTGTCAGGGTGCAACACGCTACTGTTGATAACGCCGGTATTCACCATCACGTTCCCTCCGCTAAAGCTCATCTGGAAACGATCGAGGCTGCGCGGAGCAGGTCCATCGAGATATTCGCCATCAACATTGTAGTGCGAACCGTGACAAGGACATTTAAAGCTGTGGCAATCATCACGGAATGGAACAGTACAACCGAGATGCACGCATTTCTGATAGAGCGCGATCCAGTAGGTACCATCGCTATCCTTCACGATATTCTCGTTATTCATCTCGCCTGCCAGGTCCGTACCATTTAGTAAGAATTTGGTGCCAGCAGCCAGGTGAATTATATAAGCACGTGCAGAGATGGCGTGAAACACGCCTTGTATCGCCAGTTTAAGCTGCTCTGGCGTCTGTGCGGGAAAGTCCGTCTTTTTCCCCACGCTCAGTGTAGCACCAAACCCATTAGACAGGGCGGGATAGAGCATGTCGAGCGCGCCAGCCACAGCGGCGGCTGTGGAAACGCCCCACACAGCCAGCATCGACCGGCGTAGGAAGCGCCGACGCGAGAGACGCTGTTTGGCAATCTCCGCCGCTTCGGCACCACCACCATGGAGAACTTCGTATTGTTGCGGTGTAATAGGTGGTGTATCAATACTACTCATAGTTATTCCCCTGAATTGTGAATGCTTTGTCTTATAGATCGAAGTACAGGTGCTGCCAGGGCCAGACCCAGATCCAGCCAGGGCCACGGAAGAAGCTGCCTGCCAGCGTGATTACCGCCCAGAACACAGCAAACATCGTGAAGGTCACAATCGCCACCTTACGATCAGAATAAGCGCGGCTCGGGTTGCGATCAATATAAGGCACCAGAGCAAGACCAACCAGGGTAAGACCTGGAAACAGCACGCCCGCTGTAGTCGGCGGGAAGTAGTGCAGAAGTTCCTGCAAACCCAGGAAGTACCACGGAGCTTTAGCAGGGTTCGGCGTTGCGCTCGGGTCGGCAGGCCCCTTCAAAGGAGCATCAATCGTCAGAGAGAGCAACGTAATCATCACCATCAGGATCGCTGACGCGAAAAACTCGCGCACCAGCAGGTGAGGCCATACAAAGACGGAGTCTTCCAACGGCTTCTCAACGCGGGTAATAGCTTCCTGCCTGACGACAGCCAGTGTGCGGTAACGTCGCTGGGTAGCAGCCGACTGTGTCTGCACTTTTGGTTCTTTCTGTTCAATCGCCATAATAGGTATCCTCTCATAGCACCGTAGTAGTAGAACTTACGGAACAGATCACCTTGATACTACTTTGTAGCACCGGCACCAGCCAGCGAACGATCAGCCTCGGCTTCTACCTCACGGCGAGCAGGAGGAGGAGGACCAGCCTCGCCACCATCCTTACGTATACGCCAGAAGTGGACAGCCATCAGCAAGGCAGCCGCCAGCGGCAATAAAATTACGTGGCCCACATAGAAACGGATCAGCGTCGCTTGACCGACAGCACCACCACCGACCAGCACCTGATACACAGGATTGCCCAGTATAGGAGCGTACGGTGCCAGGTTTGTACCGACGGTAATCGCCCAGATAGCGATCTGGTCCCAAGGAAGCAGATAGCCGGTGAAACTCAAGAACAACGTGACGAAAAAGAGCATCACACCGACCACCCAGTTGAATTCTCTTGGTGGCTTATACGCGCCGTGATAAAAGACGCGAATCATATGGAGCGTCACCGAAACGACCATCAAGTGGGCAGCCCAGCGATGCATGTTGCGCACGAGATGACCAAACGAGACCGCACTACTCAACTGCGTGATGTTTTGATAAGCGAGATCGGTGCTCGGGATGTAATAAAACATCAAAAAGACGCCGGTGATGGTCAACAGCAAGAACAAGAAGAACGAGATGCCACCCATACACCAGGTGTAGGTGATTCTCATAGCCTGACGGCTAACTTTTACTGGATGGATATGCAGAAATACATTGCCCATCATCACCAGAGACTGGTTAAGTGGGGTGTCAGGATAGCCATGGCGAAAAATAGAACGCCACAACTGACTCTCGACCATTTTCTGCGTCGCCGTGTCAAGTAAGCTTTTGTTAGGAGTAGAAGAGCTCACTGCGCCTCCTCAAAAGGATCAAGTTTTGATCGAATGAATTAAGATATTAGCACAAATCTTTGAACTGTGTGGCTGATTATACCATAGATCTGTTTTCACGTGTACCCCTCGTGTGTTCCAGGAAGCCCACCACGTTCTTGTCTATGAGCGGCGACACGCGTTGCCTTTGCCTCTTTCGCTTACCTTCTACGGCAAGGATATGCGTATGTATCATCAGCTTTTTCACAGCATCTATTGGGCCTTTCAAGAAAAGCTTACCGCTACAATGTAGACTCGGCATCAGGTGTGTACCTGATATTTCAGCTATAGGGTACCTGATTTCTTCCCAATACACCTCATTTTTGGGTTCGAGTGACGGGATTTTCAATAGGGTTCATTCGATACGTACGTTTTCCCTACCACGCTCTCAGTGGTTTTTCTTACCACCCATCACGGTAAACGCCACAGGCACGAGGATGCGGCGGCGTAGTACCAAATAGCTATCACAGCCTGGCCTGTGCGTACTCCTCTCAAAAATTGCCAGTGACACCCAAAGAGCGCATGCAAAATCGAGCCAGCAAGGAATATAATTCGCACCGCTTGTCAAGCCAATTAGTACGGTGGTTTATAGAGGGGAAATTGTGATACAATTACTAGAGAATTGCATTAAGAATAAGAATGAGAATCTAATTGAGCAAAGAGAACAGCACAATGTCCGATTCCAGCACGAATTACGAGGAAGTCATGCAGAGTAATCGGCTCCTCAGGCCGTTACTCGCACTCCCTGTTTTCTATAAAGTACTCATCGCCAACAGCTTCATCATCTTTATAGGCGCAACAGGAGGAACCTACCTCGCCACACAACTCAACAGGAGTCCATCAGCGCCAACAATCCTCATCATTTTTGTGATCGTGGGCTGGTTGGTCAGTATCGCGCTCAACTTCGTCGTCCTACAAATTGCCTTTCGCCCGCTCATGAACCTGGGCAAAGTCATGAGTCGCGTGCAATCCGGGGAACGTTCGCTCCGTGCGCCACAAACTGGCGTTGATCCACAAGCCGATCAACTTGCATGCACACTCAATATGATGCTTGAAGCCATCGATGAATCCACCAGACAACGCTCCACGCAAATTATTGCAGCCCAGGAAGAGGAGCGCAAACGCGTTGCTCGTGAGCTGCATGATGAGACCTCACAGGTACTCACCTCCTTGCTGATTAGTCTGGCCGTGGTAGAAGCGTCCGTCACAACCAGCGAGGCCCACGAACGTATTGCGGAAACACGTACACTTGCCCATCAGACGTTACGGGCTATTCGTAACCTGAGCGCCGATCTGCGCCCAAGCGCGCTCGACGACCTGGGACTATTACCCGCTCTGCGCTGGTATATCAAAGAATACCAGCAAAAAACCGCTATCGAGGTTAATTTCAAAGCTTCAGGCATTAAAGAGCGGCTAGCGCCTGAAATGGAAACGGTCCTTTACCGGGTCGTGCAGGAAGCGCTTACCAATGTCGCAAAGCACGCGCAGGCTCATAAAGTGAGTGCAACCTTAGAGGGCGATGGAGACGGCATCACCGCCACCATTATCGATGATGGACGAGGCTTTGCTATTGAGAAGCTTCAGAAAGCACCTGGGCAAGAACGCGGAGGATGGGGGCTTGTAGGGATGTATGAGCGGTCTCAGCTCCTTGGAGGAACGTTAGATGTCGAGTCACACCCAGGGCACGGAACAACCATACGAGCGCGTATTCCACTACATTTGAGCAGTATTGCCGACAAAGTTGCCACCTCAAAGGCAACAACAAAATCGTACTCAGCCTCGACGCAAGGAAAACGCATGACAGAGGTTGCAGAATAATATGAAAATACGGATCTTACTCGTCGATGACCATACCATATTGCGGGCTGGTCTGAAAATGATGTTGAATGCCCAGCCAGACATGGAGGTCGTTGGTGAGGCCCAGGATGGTCGCCAGGCTCTTCAAGAGACGCAAAGGCTACAACCTGATGTCGTGCTCATGGACATTACGATGCCTGATATGAACGGGATTGAAGCGACCAGGCAGATCAAAAGGACCATGCCAGACATCAGGATACTGGTTTTGACGATGCACGAACACGATGAATACGTCTTCCAGGCTCTGCGCGCCGGAGCCTCTGGCTACATGTTAAAAGAGGCCGCGGATACTGAGTTGATTAGTGCGCTGCACGTGATTCATAGCGGGCAGTTCTATCTCTCACCTGCGGCACAATCGGTCATGGTGGGCGACTATCTGCAACGGGTACGCACGGGTGAAGAGAAGGATAGTTACAGCAGTTTGACCGAGCGCGAACGAGAAATTTTGAAGCTGGTAGCCGAGGGCCATACCAATAACCAGATCGCGGAGCAACTTGTTATTAGTCCTAAGACAGTAGACACGCACCGCACGCATATCATGGATAAGCTGAATTTGCACAGCCGCGCCGAACTCGTCAAGTATGCCATGCGACGCGGCCTCTTAGAAGATTGACGATCTACTTTTTGCAGAGATAACAAGTGGATAGAACTCTAGCGCTCGTCATCGTCAAAGTTCATTACGTCGTTATTTTCTTCCGTAAAATACTCGTCACTGTAGAAACCCACGTCCTTGCCAACATACACGCTCACCAAAAAATCGTCACGTGGCATATCGGCTGATAGCACCAGATCTTCATCAATCTGCTCTATCAGCTTGGTGAGATCAGACTCCTCAAGCTCGCGCTCAAGGATGAGCGTCGCGTGAACGGCAGTGGTGGTAAAGTGGATATCGATGGTCCCCAAACGATTGTTACTCTGAAGGCTATTGCCCTGCATAATGTAATAGCCTTCGGAGTAGGGAGTACGAAAATGACGTTCAAAATGAATATCTTCCACCATGATTCCGGCTCGTGTGCAATCCCCAAAGGGCTGCACGCTCCTTTCTCGCTATCTCTCTATTGAGAGGGTACGGTCCGTACCCGCAAACATCTGATTAAACGCAGCACCTACTCACACCTGAACAATTATAGGCTTCTGCTGCAAATACAAAATACATTATAGCATAAGCAGATTTGGTGCGACGAAAGTAGCCTATCTGAGCGTCAACAGAGCTTCGCGCTCAGCTACCGTATCAAAGGATTGCTGATTTTTTACCACCTCGACGAGCTTCTTACGTCCCTTTGGGCTGCCAATCATCAGCACACCAACCAGCTTATGCTCTTTAAAGAAGAGTTTACGATAATTTTCGTTCCCTTTTTCCCCTGGCTCTCGCAGAGCAATGGTTTCCAGTTCATCATTATTCGACTCAGCAGTACCGACAACCGCAATATTGACGTTGAACAAGGGACTGGTATATGTCGGGACATCTTCATAAGCAAGCTGCCCACCAGCCATATTCACGCCCACGATGCGCCCATGTGCCATCGCGTTGTCCCAGGTTCCCATCGTATGGTAGGCATTGATCGCACGATCAAAAAATTCAGCGACATCACCAGCGGCATAGACGCCGGGCACATTGGTTGCCAGGTAGTCGTCCACAACAATGCCATGACGAATTTCCAGCGGAGTATCAGCCAGGAACTGCGTGTTGAGGGTGATCCCCAGGCCAACACCAAGCATGTCCGCTTGAATTTCACGCCCTTTTTTAGTCTTCACGTAGCCTGGCACGCCATTTTGCGGCACCACACACTCAATTTCATCGTCATGAATAACTTCAACACCAAATTTCTTCGCGATAGAATCGATCACCTCACCGCCCTCAGGGTCCAGTGAATTGCGCAACCAGTACGGACCACGCATCAGCCAGGTGGTATCGAGTTTGCGCACAGCAAAGCCATCGCATAGCTCATAAGCAATAAAGCTTCCGCCATAGGCCAGGGCAGTGCGCGACTCTTGCATGCGCTCAATAATCGTTTTGGTATCATCCAACGTCACGAAATTATAGATGTGTTGCGTGTCTTTAGCACCAGGCACACGCAAAGGATTGGCCCACCCACCACTAGCAATCAACAAAGCATCATAGGGAAGGTGCTGCCCAGTGTTGGTCACCACGACGCGCTCATCAGTATTGACACTCGTCACAAGCGTTTCCGTCAATAGGGTAATGTTACGCTGTTCATGCCACTCGAAATTACGTATCATTACCTTCTGCTCAGCAATTACCCCTTGCAGAAAACGTGGCAAAGAAACACGATTGTAGAGAGGGTACGGCTCGTTCGTAATCAGGTGAATACTACAGTTCGGATCATTCTTGCGTAATGTATCAGCAGCGGTCGTACCTGCGACTCCGTTTCCAATAATAACATACCTTTTCTCATGCGTTGCCAACTGTAAACATTCTCCTTATTATTGTTCTATCTTAAAAGCATGTCTCTTAACATCGCTGTTGTCAAAGGTATACCTCTGTGTAATTGCAGAAATCTTAGCATAGTTTTCTCAAGAATGCTACATCTATGTAGCGTGCCGGATAGGCTGATAGATCACGTAGCCGTCAAAAACAAACTGCTTATACCGTTTCGGGTTGGGTAAGGCAAAATATTGCGCGAAATCGTTAGCTTCAGGTGAACCTTTGACAAACACGTACGAGGAATACGGATCGGCCCTGACGATATACCAGTAGGGCAGGTAACGAGTCTGACCAGTTTTGATATTGGCCTGGTTGACTTCAACCACACTGCAAATAATATGCTCCTGGCTCTGGAAGATCAGTCGGCCGCAGGTCCAGTAATCAGAGTAGATACGCACAGAGCCAATACGCAGTAAATCCCGGATCAGCGCGTACTGTTGATGATCCAGCGCCTGAGTGGTTGCCAGGTCGAGGTGCCGATCATTAACCTGCGTAGCGAAGCGACCCCAGGGATGCTCAAGCCGAGGTGCAGCAGGAAAGCCGGTAAAGATGCTCAGTGTGCCGATGAGATAGACGATGCCAATCACAAGCAAGATACCGCGCCGTATCGTCATGCTCACAGGTGCGGGGCGCACAGCAATCGACAGGCCTGAAGTTGGCCTGACGACCAGCGGCTTGGCAACCTGCACACCTCGCCACAGAGGCCAGAGCACAGCAGGCATCGAAACTAACACACCAATCAAATAGCGCGACGTGGCAACCGAATACAAGGCCGAGTCGGGGCTGATCACGTAGAGAATTCCTGTTATTACGCCCCCAGCCAGCAGCGCAAGACGGGCCGTATTTTTGATGACGGCTGTGCGCTCCTCTGGCGAGCGAGAACGCTGGGGCCAGAGCTGTCGCAAGGCACCTATCGCCAGGATAACCGCTAACACCCACAAAACAACAATGCCAAGCGCCCAGGCAGTATTGAGCGTGGTACAACCGAGTACATCAGGCATGCCAAGACGTGTAAAATCGACCTGTGAAGCATTACATACGGGAGTGACCCCGGTCGCTATAGGCAAGCTAACCAGGAGGCCGCCTTGCAGTTGCAGAGGCCATAGCAGTTGCGAATGGGATGCAGGGATACCCGATGCATTGTGCACACTTAACACGTAAGAGAATGTGTCCCGTCCTGGTGTCGCATAAATATTGTAGATGATCATGGGCAATGCACCTATCAGTAGTGCCACGATCACACATATCAGTGCCCAACTACGCCACTCGCGCCAACAAAACAGCAACACCAGGATGCCCCCTACCAGCACAAACGGCAACACCAACACATGCGTCCAGATACCCAATCCGGCGACAAAGCCCCAGCCAGCGTAACCCCACAGGCGTTTCCTACGTTCGGCACGGCTCAAGTCGCGTGGTTGCGGCTTCGAGGTCAGAGCCAACCACGACGACAGCAGCATAATGATCGTACTGAATAGCAGCGTCTCAGGATAGCCACCAATCGCCACCAGTTCGCGTGTAAGCATAGGATTCGAGCCTAAGCACAGTAACACGAGAGTCACCAGGGCCAGACCTTTTGAATACAGTGCGCTCGCCAAACGATACATAACCGCCAGAAACGCGGTATATATAAGGACCAGGCCCAGGAGTAGCGTGAAAGTTGAAACGCCGAAGAGATGAAAGAGAACCGCCGCCAGGTATGCTTCGAATGCTCCCATATAACCCTGACCATAAAAGAAAATGGGCCATTCGCCATGGAAGGCAATGTGCATCGCCATAACCCCCATCGTGCCTTCGTCACTATCGAGCGGGGGCCAGCCAAGTGCGATCAACGTAATACGTAACACGGCAGCCAGCACGATAATACCGATAGCAGCTGTGCTATAGGCATCAACTCTAACGTACTTCCCTGTTGTCCGTTTCCAATACGTCATCAATTCACTTCTCTCCTCAATTATGTGACCTTCCGATAGATGGCATAGCCCGCAAACACCTGGCGTCGGTACAACTTCCATGGTCCGATGGCATTTGCGATGCGTTGCGAAAATACGCTATCCTGCTGCGATCCCACTTGAACGACATAGGCAGCCTGGGTATCAGCATGAACCGTAGTATAATAGTGATGGTAACGATTGTGGCCTGGCCCTAGTTGATCATTAATAGCACTGCAAATGATGCGCTCCTGACTCTGGAAAATAAGACGATCACAGGTCCAGTAATCCGAATAGATATGCATAGCATGCATGCCTAGCAACTCCCCAATGAGTGCGTGCTCCTGCTGGTTAAGCGCTTGCACTGCCGGTACATCGAGATGCTGCGTGCTGTTCTGCGTAAAATACACGTCCTCGTGTGGGTTGCTAACCGCCTCGGCCGGAACGCCAGTAAAGGTGCTGAACGTGCCAAGCAGCAGGATGAGTCCGATGCACCCCAAAAGACTGCGTCGCAAAATTAGGCTGGTGCGCTCTAACTGCATAGCAAACGACACACGCGCAGACAGTTTCAGCGCTATTGGTTTCACCGCATGCAGGCCATGCCATAACGGCCACAAAATAGCTGGCGTGGCGATGAGCATGCCGATAAGGTAACGCGACGTAGCCACCGGATAGAGCATAGCGTTGGGGCTAAAAACATACGCTACTAGCGTCGCTGTGGCACCGATCAGTAGCGCCAGGCGTAGCACGTTACGTATACAATCACGCCGCTCATCAGGCCCCCATGGACGCCGGGCAGAACGAAAAAAGAGCCATCCTAAATTCACCAGCGCCAGCACAACAGCGATTGCTCCCAGGACCAGCACACCTGACGCCCAGCCAGTATGGACCAATGTGCACTGTATAGCATGCAGGCTATCCAGGCGAGGAGTAGTGGCGTCAGAAATGGTACAAAGTGGATTCGCGCCGGTTGCAGTGGGTAGACTGACGAGCAATGCCCCTTGAAGCTGAGCCACCAGATCAGGCTTGGTACCGCCAGCACTCACAGCATGGAAGACATAAAAAAGCGTAGTCTTACCAGATACGTCGTGCAGATTGTAGTAGATAATTGGAGCCAGGCCAATAAGCAGTCCAGCCAACAAACAGAGCGGTGCCAGGCTACGCAATTCACGCCAGCAGAACACCAGCAGGATCAAGCCACCCAGCCCAATAAACGGAATACCGAGCACATGACTAAAAATGGAAAATCCCGCCGTCAAACCCCAAAGAGCGTAGACCAGCAGCCTCCGCCACTGGTTACGAGTCGAAGCAGCAGCATCAGAAGTCAAGGTCAGCCACGCGGTACACAACATGATAAGCGCACTCGTCATGAGCGTTTCGGGATCACCACCAACAGCAGCCAGCTCGCGCACCAGCATGGCATTGGACCCCAGAGCCAGCAAGGCTACCGTTAACAGGCCCAATGGCTTCGAGTAGAGCAAGCTCGTCAGCAAATACATGGCAAACAGGAAGAGAGCAAAGATCAGAATAAGGCCAAGCCTGAGCGCGAATGATGATATTCCAAAGAGATGAAACGCAGCCGCCCCTAGGTATGCTTCGGTAGCCCCCATATAGCCCTGACCATAGAAGAATAAAGGGCGCTCACCAAGCTTATCGATGTGCATAGCCATAATGCCCATCGTTCCCTCGTCGCTATCCAGCAACGGCCATCCCTTGGAGGCTAACGCCACGCGCAGAGCTATGGCAATGAGGATAATCACGCTCGCGATAAAGGCGTAGGGACTCAGCCAGGGGATCTTATTCCGTCTATCACGCCAAGCAAAAATACGCATTCTTCTTACATATTACCTTTATCATCAAGCTCATACTTCAATACTCACAAGAGAATACGAGGCAACAACCTTCCATAAAGCGATGGTACTATTGAGAAATGGTTGGATAATTTCACAAGCATGTATCAGGGTTGCATACCTTAAAATACGGAATCAGGAGGGGCAATGTCACATAGGCAACAAAAGATACCACTTTTCGGCGCTATTTTTGACACAATCGTTATTCCACATCCAGATTCCACTTACAATCACAGAAGCTCAAGTTCGCGCATCTATCATACCATACTGATCAATAAAGCGACACAGTATCACCACATTTTCTCTTTTGAGGCGTTTATAGTGCCATAACGCAAGAAATGGTTGAGATGTGTGCGGGTCGGCGACCGGCGCACATCTCAACCATTTCTTGCTAGTGAACCTATGCTATCACAATGGTGCCTTCAGTAACCGTGCCGGTTGTATTTATCGCAAATACTCTGGCGTATGGAGGTTCGGGATGCAGACGTAGCGAAAAAATGACATACAAATAGCCGCTACGTTTCGCCCACTCGATATCGCGCGGCGAGGGATATGCTTCGGAACGAGGATGCGAATGATAATAGACCATATCTCCATCATAGGCATC
>DATAYF010000010.1:0-5633 GCA_036272735.1 Ktedonobacteraceae bacterium | reverse complement strand
GTGGCTTGCGTCCAGCGGCTGAACAGCGGATCGTAGGAGCCGCTGAGGAGAAGGAATCTACTTGCAAAAGCCAATTACAAACTCTTCTTATAGCTACGCCTTGCAGTGAAAACGAAGAAGGCAGTAAAAACAAGCAAAGTTAGTATAAATACGATGATGGTTGCTATCCCATGATCTATAAAAAAAAGAAAGGTCATCACACTCAAACCAACGAGAATGAGAATCAACCCCAAGGTGAGCAGACCATAGGTATCAACAACCGTCCGTTCGTGCGGTGGTGTACGTAGTCGACGTAGATATCTTACGTAGATAAGGGCGATGCCTATTGCTATTATTGCGCTCATCGCCAGTGTCAAGATATCAGAACTAAGACTGTTTCGAAGAGCTTGATCCATAGCTACTGTTTCCTTATGAACCTTTTCTTTGAAAAGGAAAACTTACACGTTAGGTTTGTTAAAAAGAGCATTGTTGAATAGGCTTGAGATCGAATGGTGTGAAAAGATGTCTGTCTCTTTTCACACCACCCCTGAATATTTTACAAGCCTTTCTTCATCAGTAGCTTCTCTTTTCTATCAAGGAAGGATTATGAGCTACGCTGCTATGAGGTTTAACTCGTTGCACAGAAGGTGGCTGCAACGACAACTGCACCAATTACCGCCCCGACGATTATAAAAGCTTATCCGAAAACCTCTAATTTAGCAAAGATCAATTGAGCACAAGCGAGGTGAAGAAAAGCGAGATAGTTTTCCACTTTCTTTTCCCAGCGCACTAGAAGCCGACGAGAGCGATTGATCCAGGAGTGGGTGCGTTCCACTACCCAGCGTCGCGCCCGATGACCCGGAAGGCGTATTTTCTCCTGCTTCTCTTGCCCGCGACTGCGAATATGAGGCAGATAGTGACGGCTCTCGACCTCCTGGCGTGCTGGTGCTCCATCGTAACCTGCATCCAGACAGAGATGCTGAGGATGCTCTTCTGTTGGCTCAGGAGGCATGATCACCATGCCATCCAGGGTAGCGCAGAGCAAACGTACGTCGTGACGATTAGCCCCATCAACGACCAGGGCCAGGGGAATCCCTGCCCCATCTGTGAGGAGACTGCGTTTGGTTCCGCTCTTGCCACGATCGGTGGGATTGGCTCCAGTTGCGGCTTTGCCGAAAGGGGCTTTCGTCATCGCTCCGTCTACTGCTTGCCATTCCCACTCGATCCCTTGTCCCTCATCGTACTCTTCCAGTCCGGCTTGCCAGAGCGCTTTGAAGAAGCCCGCTTGTTCCCACTCTTGAAAGCGGTCATGCACTGTTGAGCTTGCTCCTAATTCCCTCGGCAACGCATTCCATTGGATGCCCGTGCGCAACACGTAGATGATCGCCGCAAAGGCTTGACGATCATCCATGCGTGGCCGTCCTCCTTTGGCACGCGAGGGTGCCGGCGGGATGAGTGGCTTGACGTTCTCCCACCATTCATCACTCACTTCCCACCGGCGTGTTCGTGTCATGGCTTTCCTCCTCTCCTGATCTTTTCTTCGGTTCCAATCTATTCTCTCAACCCATCCAGCCAGGCACTCATCACCTCACTTACTCGCCTATCCGTTTTTGCATCCACGGCCATCGCTTCTTGCAATGTGGTAGCAGGCAAAACGTGTTTGTAGAAATGTTGGAGATCAGGGAAGAAGGCCAGCTGCGTTGTCTCAGGATGGACCGCATGTCGTGCCTGATAGAGCCGCTCGCCATTGTCTGCATGTACCCCCGACTCATCCATTCCTCCCTGTACAACCAGGACCGGGCAGGGCACTCTTGTGATCTCAATGCATGGATCAACCGCATCGTAGTCGTGCATGTATTGCTGTCCCTCGTGCGCCTGAGGGTTGTCGCTATCCCAACTCTTCACAAAGAACTCCATGGTCGAATCAGCTTTGATGTCCTCCGTGAAGGGCTTCCCTGCACGCATCAGTTCGAAGGCGCGGATATAGTTCGTCGCATTGACTTTGAACGCACCAAAATCGATGATCTCACCCTGTTCCTTTGCCATTTCCTGCGCTTTATGAATGAAGAGATCCATATAGCGCAGCGCTGGTCCAGAGAGGCTGATGAAGGCATCGACGCCCACCTCGGACTTTTGCGCAATCATCATTGCATGCACGCTCCCCTCGCTATGCCCCGCGACCGCCAGCCCCTTCGCCTGCGGGGCCATTTCGCGAAGCTTCCTGACTGCTGCCTCGGCTATATATCGTTGCCGTGGGAAGACACGATGTGCCAAAACTCGCTTCTCATCCACCATTTCTGCCCCTGTTCCTGCTCCATACTTGGCGTAACGCAAGACCGCATGCCCTCGCCCCGCCAGTTGCCGTGCCAGGTCTGCGTACATATGGGGCTTCATCGGTGTGCCAGGATAGTTTCCATCCACGTCATTAGACATCGAGCCGGGAAGAAGAACGATCCTCCATCTCACTTCTTCTCCTTGTGGCAAAGTCAGTGCTGCCGGAAGCCGATACCCCTCTGCTTCCAACACCAAGTGCTCTTCTCGATAGGACTGTTCCATCTTTTTCTCCTCCTTTTCACATGCTGCCTTTGACTGAGCATTAGAGAAGAGTGTACACTCTCCAGTAACTGGAGAATCAAGTCTTTCTTGAGGAGAGTATGAACGAGCCACAAGAGAAGTTCTACACCATTGGCGCCGTCGCAAAACTGACGGGGGTACCAATCAAGACGATTCGTTATTACACCGATATCAACCTCTTACCTGCCACCCACAGAACGCAGGCACGCTTTCGCCTCTATTCAACCGAAGCGATCTGGCAACTTCAATTGATTCGCGTGCTGCGTCAACTCGCATTCAGCCTGGAGGAGATACGAGCCATCATCGGTGGGAACCTTTCGGTGAGCACCGCCATCGATTGGCAACTGGACGCTGTCGCACACCAGATCCACCAGCTTCAACGGGTTCAGGAGGTCTTACAACAGGCGAAGGAGACCAGGCATCAGCCAGAACAATCCATCCAGACTCTCTATGAGCTGGGCCTGGCGTTAAGCGAGAATGTGGCTGAACGCAGCCACTTTGTCACCGAGAAGTTACATGCACTGGTAGAACAGGCCAACCTACCAGAGGAATGGCGACACCATCTTCTCGACCACTTCACCTGGCAATCGCCAGCTACGTTCACGACGAAGCAGATAGCAGCTTGGACAGAGGTTGTTCACATCCTCAACGACCCGGCTTTCACTGAGGAAGCACTCCATTTGAACTCACCCACACTCCACCAATCAACGAGCCAGATGAATATCGCTGAGTATAATCAGCAAGCGCTCATACTTATCCAGCAGGCACAGTCAGCCGCGTTAAAAGGAGAACCTCTCGAGAGCGAGTCGGTGCAAACGTTGCTGAGAAACTGGATCAGACTCATCGCTGCGTCAACGCAACAAGCAATGACACCTGCATTTCTGCACGAGCTTTCTGTTCAGCTTTCCACCTCTTCGAGCGAACGCATGCAGCGCTTCTGGACGCTCATGGCGTTGCTCAGCGGACGTGAAGCACCTCCTTCCTATAAAGAAGGCTTCGATCTGCTGGCTGCAGGTTTGCGCTTCCTCATCTCGAAACCAGGAGCGCTCAGCGCTGTACTGGATGATCCTTCTCAAGAGCAGTAACAAAAAACACTCACTGAGGGGAAAGGGGAAAGCAAAAAAGTATCTTGTAGAAAAATACCTTTTTCTACTCTTCCTTTTCATTTTATTGGCTCTCCCAGATGCCGAGACAATTAGGCCTATCAGTGCGATCCTGACGAAAAGAGTAGGGTAAGAGGCCGAGTCCTGATGACTCAGGAACACCAACCCCTCCCCTCCGAACAGGGCGTGCGCATTTCTGTGCACCCTGCTCGCCAAGAGCCGCTACAAGTTCATCCATAAGAAAAACCGGGAAGATAGGTACCAGATAACTAGCAAATGAACACCATCAGCGTCGTCGGTTCCTGATTGGTTCCGGCGGCTTCTTCAGCTGTGTTCTGGGGGCGTTGCTTTCTCTAAAAAAACCTGAACCCACCATATAATCAGTAGCTATATGGTACTACGATGCCCAACTGTCAGAATTACACTAGTTCCGCGAACACTGCATCCCATTGCTAAGCTTGTAGTGCGCCAGCGCTTTCTGCAGAAACGTTTTTTCCTCCTTACTGGAGTGATACATTGGGAACGGCTTCTCCTCCAGGGGAAGCTCCTCATAGTTCTTCCACCATTGTTTCACACCTACCTCGACATCCGCATCACCCCGGGTCAATTGCTTGATCAGCTCACTCTGCTGCTTCGCCAGAGCCTGACCTTCCACACTGGTTGGATCTTTCCTCTCCGCAACCAGCCTCCTCAGTTCTGCGAACATCGCCTCCCATTGCTGACTTGCACGTTGCTGATCCTCCTCGGTCCAGTTCTCTTCCCATACTGCCAGTTTCTGCGCTGTTTCAGGACTGTACGATTTCTGAGAGATTTCAGCCAACTTCTGTTGTTGTTCCTCAGTGAGATATTTCTTCACCCACGCTTTATCCTGTTCCATATGCATCACCTGGATCACATCGATAAGAATTGATTCCCAATCTCTCTGGTTCCTTTTTAACAATTCTTCAGCTTTCTCGATGGCCCGAAGAACCGCATCCAGTTGGCTGCGCTTCTCTCGCAGCATCGCCTTCTGCATCACAAGTGCCTCTTGTAAATGTTCCGGATTCTTTTGCAGACACACTTTGATCTCTTCGAGAGAGAAACCCAGAAATTTCAACGCGAGAATCTGCTGCAAACTCCACAGATCCTCATCCGAGTACAGTCGGTGTCCTGCCTCGGTATACCCAGAGGGGGAGAGCAGACCCACTTTGTCATAAAAACGTAAGGTCCGTGCTGTGACTGCGGCCTTCTGCGCAAATTGACTGGTCGTATAGTGTTTGCGATCCACACGTTCTCTCCTTTCATTCGACAGTATACGGTATGACGTCGCGTCATACGCAATACTCTGGACGACCAGTAGGATCATTGGGTGAGCATTTCCTGTGGAGATGGATGAGCCACCGCAACAATGCCAGACATCGTTTCTCCATCCCGAAAGCCATGCTCACAGACAGAGAGAAGTCGAACCCACAAAGCGTGAAATGGGCTTGCATATGACGTTACGTCATGGGTTAGACTCTTCCCAGTACCTTCTCCTATCTCGAAAGCTCGAAAGGAATACCAGATGAAATTGCAGATCATAGATGTCGAGTCTATCTATCGGTGTTTGCTTAACAGTGCCAGTGCGCAGGAACGCGAGGCCATGTATCGACAGGAACTGCTGGCCCCCTTTGAAGGCATGATGCGTATTTATGGCGGAGGCGACGATCCCCTGGCTTGGGCGAAAATGTGGACCCTGTATACGCCTGAAGATTTCGACGGCGAGCAGCGTCCCCTCATTGAGGAAATGGTCAGGCGACTGACCGATGATGGGGCCTGGCAGAGGTCCGCAGCCGCACTTGAACGGGGTGCGGCTGCGTTCGCCCCCTATGCTGACCGCATTGCGCTGGACACCATCAACTGTGCCGTAGTCCTCACAAAGCATGCAGGGGTCAATACGTTAGGGCGAGGCTACGCCGGGTTTGGAGCCCCCCCCGGCTACCTGATGGTCACGCTCAG
>DATAYF010000009.1:0-13726 GCA_036272735.1 Ktedonobacteraceae bacterium | reverse complement strand
GTGACACGCACGCCGAGCCGACCGCCGGTTGCCAGACCAATGATCTGCACGATCTGAAAGAGCCGTTTGGTCACACGCGCGAACGGGTCAACGAACGGGGCGAGACGCTCGGCAAAGATTTTGCGTAGGCAGGTGCTCTCCTCGCAAAAGTATTTGCGAACCTGGATGAGCAACCGCGTAAGAGGAGTATAACATAGATTGTCCTGCGCATGGAAGGTCGGCAATATGGCGCGTGTAGCGGCTATGCACTCGTCTCGCCGCTCTTCCACACAACGGACAACATGGGGACACCTGGGTAGAAACAAGGGTTACGGTGAGCACATCGTCTCGTTTCTCGAGTCCAACAAGGTGGAATCCCTCGGGCAGGGCCAAGACTGGCTTCACTTCCCTCATCGCATGTCTGATCTTTCTCTGAAGCACGTCTCAATCTACAGAAAAGAATATTGCAATTGATGGTTTAAAGCAAGCAATCAAGTGGAATCACCGAGAGTGTGCCAGATCCTCCGATTGTGCGCTTTGTTGACCAGAGTTTCCTGCGAACGAGGTAAATAGTATCCATTGTCCATCAGCTGAAATTTGTGCATCGCCAATGCTCGTATTTGGGATATCGACAATCACCGTCTTGCTGCCAGTTGTCACATCATAACGTTTCAGTGTCCCCATGGAAGAATCAGTCTGATTGACCATGTAAACAATCACAGGATGATTTCCTGGCGTAAGTGGTGCTCTCACCATGGCGCGAGCCGTACCTGTAGCTGGGCAACTCGTCTGTGTGGCTGGCACAGACCCAGTCTTGGGCGTAGCTATCCGCATTGAGTCGGCTGGATGCGTGGAGACAGCCTGAGATGAGGGAAAATTAGATGAAGATGTAGATCCACAGGCGGAGAGCGAATAGACAAGGCAACCGCAAAAGACAAGACTCCAAATCTTGCGCAGCTTATACATTGACATGCATGCTCCTCATTATCAAAATAGCCATACATAGAAACATGTAATTTCCACTCTTGAACCCTGGCTGCCATTTTAGCAGAGTTTTTAAAGAAAAAAAGTGAGATAATTCACATTGCACCTGTCGGTTTTCGGATAAGGTCTGAGTAATTTCAAGCTGGTACCTGATAGTGCAAGATGCCAGCTTTTTTATGTGCGTTTCTAGGCGTTCATAGTGCTTGTAAGGCGAGTTGAAAGTACTCTTTCAGAGTGCTTTTTTGACACCTGAATTGACACCTTATCATCCTTACTAAAGGGTACTTTCCTGAACGGATATGAACTCTATTCTTTCTAAGGAAAACAAACGATGAAGTTCTAGAGCCATGTGAGAGGACTGCCTATATTTTATTGTAAAGATGTGGTGTACAATACATATCACAACAAAAAGTCACTATACTTGGGTGCCATTCTCGACTGTATTTAGAAGGTGCACAAGGAGGCTACGACAGGGAGGAAGGAATTTAATGTCTGCTTCGGCAAAGCGTGTATCCACCTTTGGAACAACTATTTTTACCGAAATAAATGCTCTCGCCCAACAATACAATGCGCTGAACCTGGGGCAAGGGAAACCGGATTTCGATACGCCACCCGACATCGTTGATGCGTTGGTACGAGCAGCGCAGGCTGGACGCTACAACCAATATGCTCCAGGTCCAGGCAGCCCACCCCTGCGTCAAGCGGTCGCCGACCACGCGGCACGCTTCTATCACATGGATATCGACGCACAGCAAGGTGTTGTTGTGACCGCTGGCGCGACAGAAGGTATACTTGCAGCCATACTCGGACTGGTCGATCCTGGGGAAGAGGTCATCGTCATCGAGCCATACTACGACTCATACGTCCCCGGCATTATCATGGCGCACGCCACTCCTCGCTATGTTCCGCTGCATCCTCCACACTGGACGCTTGACCCAGAAGAACTCAGGCAAGCGTTCAATCACAACACGCGTGCCATTATCCTGAACACCCCACATAATCCCACGGGACGCGTTTTTACGCGCCAGGAATTGACGCTCATTGCGGATCTATGCATCGAACACGATGTGACCGTGATCGCCGACGACGTCTATGAACACCTGACGTTTGGCCAGGCACAACATGTTCCTATCGCGACCCTGCCCGGTATGTTTGAACGCACAGTGACCGTGAGCAGTGCCGGGAAGTTATTTAGCGCCACCGGTTGGAAGATCGGTTGGGTCTATGGACACCCCGACCTTGTGGATGCAGTGGGCCGAGCACATCAGTTCATTACCTTCGCGGTCCATTACCCTTCACAGGAAGCAGTCGCCTACGCGCTCAACCTGCCGGACAGCTACTATACAGACTTTCGCAGTATGTACGAAAGTAAGCGCCTGCTCTTAACGTCTGCCTTTGACGAGGCTGGTTTGCAGTATGCCATGCCTGAAGGCACCTATTTTATGCTCACCGACTTCTCACAGCTCTTCGACGGCACACCTGTGGAATTTACCCGTCACCTGATCCAGGAAATCGGTGTGGCCTGCATTCCGCCCGAGTCTTTCTACAGCACCGAGCACGCACATATCGGCCACAACTACGTACGCTTCGCATTCTGTAAAAGCGACGAGATGCTCCAACAGGTCAAAACACGCCTGAGCAAGCTGCATGGATAAAACCATTAATATGCATGAGACATCCCAGAATTGAGACCACGTGTTCCAGGTAGCTTCTCCCACTTTGGGATGTCTCCTAAACTCTGCCTTTTCCAATAACTGGTGTACTGGAAGAAGGACACTGCTGGATTGGGATGGTCTTCATGAGAAATAACTCCTCGCCTGAGATCGTCGACGTCCTCACGCGGAGTCATCCATCGATACACATCGTTTTGCTTGCTCTGTATAGTAGCTGTGTATGCTTCTCTGACTCCTGGAAACCGTGCCTGGCTAATAGCGTCGAGACATACATCAACACATCTATCTTTTTGTCGTAGCATCGCTGATGCGGGCAACACCTGAGAAGGTGCGCCACATCGAACCATCAGCAAGCCAGGATGTAGTCCTGAGGCACACTGACAGCGCAAGCGTGCCCGCACCGCGAGAAAGGTAGGTTCTTTCATGGGGAAAAAGCTCATATGGAAGAGGCAATCCCGCAGTCTTGATCCCGACGAGGTGGTGCCGCGCAGCCATGAACCGTGGGCAGAAACGGCGTTGCGAGGAGGGAGCGCGTCATTGGTGCTGCGGGCTGGCACGCTGCTCCTGCTGCTCCTCACGACTCTGCTGCTGGGGACCACGCGCGTCTTCGCGCACCAGCGTGGCGACGGCAATGACGATCCTGCAAGGGGAGGCAGCGCCCCTTTCACCTCGACCTTTCAGGAAGCACCCTGTCCTTTTACGCTGGGGGCGGGCATCGTCGCGGGCCAGCAGGTCCATTGTGGCTATGTCACCGTTCCTCAGAATCGCGACACCAACGACGGCAAAACGATACGCCTGGCGGTCGCCATTTTCAAAGCCCCTCAGTATCTGCACCGCGTCGATCCTGCCCCGGTGCTCACGCTCGAAGGTGGCCCCGGTGGGGCTTCACTCATCCTTAGAGGAGAAGCTATCACAGCACACAACTACAACACCGTTGTTTTCAATCACGACCTGGTGCTCTTTGACCAGCGCGGAACCGGCTATTCCACGCCATCCTTAAGCTGTCCAGAACTGGTCGCGCTTGAGGGAGAATCGCTGGTAGGAACCCGGCAGATCGACGAACTGGCCGCACACAGATGTCACGACCGGCTGGTGGCGCAGGGGACCGATCTGGATGGCTTTAACACGCTGCAAAATGCTGCGGATGTGGCTGATCTCATTCGTGCCCTGGGCTACCAGCAGATGACGCTCTATGGCGTTTCCTATGGCACGCGCCTGGCCCTGACGGTGATGCATCTCTACCCGGAGGTGGTGCGTGCCGCGGTGTTAGACTCCGTCTTTCCGCCTACCGCTAATCTCTACAGTCGCAATGAGCTAGCGTCGAATGGCCAGCGCGCCTTTAGCACCCTCTTCCAGGGGTGTGAGAAGGATACCAGGTGTCGCACCAACTATCCCAACTTACAGGCCGTTTTCTACCAGCTGGTGGATCAACTCAATACCCATCCCATCAGCTTCCAAACCATTGATTTCAGAACGAAGCAGCCCCATACCATCGCTTCGTTCGCTGGTGATGACCTGGTAGACTGGCTCTTTCAATCGCTCTATGTCACACCTCTGATTCCAGCGTTGCCACAGACGATCTACCAGATCAAAAACCACGATTATAGCCGATTGGCCATGATTTATGGCCTGATCGGTTTTAAGGGAAATACGCTCAGCCGAGGTCTGTTCTATTCGACGGAATGCGGTGAGGACTGGCCGTTCCTGACGCCACAGGATATGGCCAATCCGGCGAAGAATGTCGCCCCCCACATCACGAGAGTTGTGGACGAGACCGTGCAGAGAGAGTACGACGTCTGCCAGTACTGGAAAGTTCCGAGCGTGCCTGTTGTGCAAAAGCAGTCGGTTGTCAGCGCCATCCCCACGCTGGTGGTCGCAGGCGAGTACGATCCGATTACCCCGCCTGTCGATGCACAGGAAGCCGCGAAGAGTCTGAGTCACAGCTACTCCTACCTTTTCCCTGGTCAGGGCCATGGCGAGTTACATAGCTCGGAGTGTTCAAACCAGATCATCTCTGCGTTCGAGGATGATCCTGGTAAGCAGCCTGATAGTGCGTGCATCGCGCACATGAGCGGGCCTGCATTCCAATAGCATAATAAAACAGCTTTGCATGCTGGTTGCACTACACGTATATCCTTGTAACCAGCATGCAAAGCTGTTTCGTTATCCTTTATACGTCAAAACACGGCCCCACAGACTCTTCGTACCCCAGATGCCGGACCGCAGGCATTCAAGCTGCGTGATCTGGCTATGATCCACGAATAGATTGACTTCGGCCCCGTAGTTTTTGATGTACCAGGCAAACACGTCGGGATCGGCAGCTTCAAACATCACTTTTTCCAGGCCCACGGCGTCGATAATCTTGGCGACGGCATCGGTGCGCCAGGTTTTGACGTTCTCGGTAATACCCTCGGACTCGATCATAATCATGTACGCGCCCGCCTCGATGAAGCGTTTCGCCTGTCCGATAGCCCACTCGACATCACGCGTGCCCTCCGCCGCCAGTTCTTCGACCGCGGTCGCCCCGCCAGCGCCAAACTGGATACCCACTTCGGGCTTGGCCTTCAGACCAGCTTTTTGCACTTTTTCCACCAGCCGCAGCCAATCATCGGTCGGGATGGTGATGAAACCACTGGAAATTTCGAGGATATCAAAGCCGACGTTACGGCACTCCTGAATGTAGCGCTCAACTATCTCGGGCCCTTGCGTCAACACGTGCTCGATAAAGCCACCCGTCGAAACCAGCACGTTGTGGCGATGCGCGGTATCGATGATCTCCTTCAATGCCTGGGGCGGCATCAAGGCGAAGCTGCCACCAGCAAACTTCAAGGAATCAACGTACTCGCCCATCGTTTCTAGCACGTCTTCCAGGTAGCGTTTCCCCATCGGCGTGTAATAGGGACCACGAATTTCGGTGATGCCACGCTGACGCGGCTTCTCTTCACGCTCATTCATACGGATAAAGCTAAATCCACGATTGCTCATTGTTGTACACTCCTTTTCACATCAGCCAGTAGTTCCGTCAACTGGCGAACTTCTAGCGTATCGAGATGCAGAACCGCTTGCTCAATAGCCTGCAACAGTTCAGGTCCTGTATAGGGCGCTGCCAGCGTGCGAAATTTATCGCTGGCGCGCTCCCACGAAAGCGGACGCGTGTAAAATCCCTCGTAGTCGTGCATGGCCTGGCGATGGGTTTGCCCATCCTTGAGGGTAACAGTAATGACACAGGGCATTTCTTGAGGGAAACGCGCACTGAGGCTGGCGTCAGGCTGGACCCGAACTTTACGCAGCAACGCCTGCACATCTTCGCGCACAATACGTTGTGGCTCGTATTGCGCGGGTGTGAGCTGACCATCCAAAAGCACCACCGCGGCCATGTAGGGGAGGCTATGATCGGCCTCTTCTTTGCTGCGCACGCGTTGCTTGTCACCCTCCTCGCCACCACCAATGATGTTGTAAGCCACGTCAAAGATGCAAATATTGATGGAGTCAATCTCTGCTGGCTGCAAATGATGCGCTTCACGTAGTGCTAAAATCCCTTCAATGGCCGATTGCGAATGAAACTCGGCATTGTATTTTTTGACGCTGGAACGGCACACGGCTTCCAGATTTTCCTGGCTCCAATCAAGCGTAAATGGTCCGGCGATGCTCTCTTGAAAACCCTTGTTGCCCTCGAATACTTCGGCTGGCCCCGTAATGCCGTACTTCGCCAGAAAGGCGGCGTGCGTGGCGTTCAGGGCGGTATATGGATACGCCAGGCCTTTCCAATTGGATAGGCTGCCGGTTCGCGTCACGCGCAAAGCGTTCAGGGCCGTGCCGCTGATGGCGATAGCGTGTGCCGTCTGTTCGGCATTCAAGCCCAAAGCCCGCGCCACACCTGCCGCCACCGCATATGCCCCTTGCGTGGTATGGTCAAAGCCGCGAACACGCACCGGAGCCACCTCCGAGAGACGCGCCTGTACTTGATAGGCCACGGCAAGCGCCGTCAGCAGATCTTTGCCACTGCCAGCAGCATATTCACAGGCCGCCAATACTGCCCCAAGGTTATCGCTGGGATGGAAGCTTTCGCCTTTGGCGAGATACGTATCATTGAAATCCAGGTAGCGTACCAGCGCGGTGTTATAAAAAGCGGCACGATCAGGCGTGGTTTTTCCGCCTCCGATCAGCGTCGTCAGTGGATTACCACCGAACTCATCAATCAGGCGACGAATCGCCACCGTCGGTGCTCCATCCAAAGCCCCAATGGCACAGCCTAACGCGTCCAGAATATGCACTTTGAGCGTCGTTCGCGCATTATCGGAAAGCGCATCATAGCGAGCATGCACCACAAAATCAGCGAGTTGTTCAACCTGGGTCATCATGGCCTCCTCTCGTACTCGTATACATGCAAGGAAACATCATACAAACAATCATCGGTGCCCCGTGAAACCAAGATCATAGGAAGCCCGGCGTGCTGCTTCGCATACCAGCGGTATATAGCGCTCCCGCTGCTCACTACCTAAACGGGCCGAAGGAGCCACCAGGGTCAGCGCACCAGCGACCTCGCCACCGGCAGCAAAAATGGGAGCCGCAATGGCCGAGACACCCGCAAAACGTTCGCTATCACTGCTGGACCATCCTTGCAAACGCACCTGGTCCAACTCCGCCAAAAAACGCACTGCACTAAAGGATGAGTGGTCATCACGACGTTGAATGCTGGTATCGATCAGTGTTGCACGCTGTTCAGCGGCAAGCCAGGCCAACAATACTTTGGCAGCGGCCCCACGATGCAGGGGTAACGGTGCACCGATGGCCGCGAACGGGCGCAGGTTGTGTGGACTGCTCACCACCTCGACCACCAGGCGCGTCTCTTCTTGACGAATATGCAGTTCGGCATTCTCGTTGGTTTGCGCATTCAACCATTTGAGATGTGGCAACGCCTGTCGCCGCACGTCAATGCCTTCAGCCACCAGCATGCCCAGACGAAACAGCGTCATCCCCAAACGAAAACGCGGTCCCTCTTTCGCCAACAGACCGTGTTCGCACAACGCCTGCGCCAAACGATACACCGTAGGCAATGGCAAGCCTGTTCGTTCCGCAAGATCCTGTGGCGTCAACGCCAGTTCACCGCTTGAAAAGACCAGCAACAGTGCAATGGCCTTATCAAGCACCCCTACTTTAGTTTCTTTCGTATCATTCAAACCCATACACGCTCCATTAAAATTCCATTATATGGAATATATTTCGTATTATGGAACATAGAGAAAATATACCATATCTTGTAGGGACGCGTCAAGGGATAAGAGCGCATTTTCACAGCAAACTGCATAGATAAACGTGATGTTCGCAGCGAACATCACGTTTATCTATGCAGTTTTTTTCACAAAATAGTTCGGTATCAGCTTTTTGTATTGATAATCACTGATGGTCGCATGCGACCATCAGTGATTATCAATACACTCTTCAACCTTGACAAACCAGCAGCAAACATGTTACCAAGATTAGTAACACCTGTGCTTTTCCCCATCACTTTTCGCTTAGTGCGAAACATTGAACTGTACACACGTAGATTGAACTCGTAGCGCAACCAAACGAACACGAAACGTTCCTATTCTTCAATGAAAGAGGACTAACATGGAGGTTAGCAAGAAACAGGCGACCATTGCGGCACGTCTCGACCGTTTACCACTTTTTTCACTGCATCGTAAGCTGGCAACGGTGCTAGGGCTTGGCACTTTCTTCGATCTGTTCGATATTTTTCTGGGTGGCGTTCTCGCTCCCATTCTCGCCAAAGTGTACGGGC
The DNA here is from genome assembly GCA_036272735.1 of Ktedonobacteraceae bacterium. Classification (GTDB taxonomy): domain Bacteria; phylum Chloroflexota; class Ktedonobacteria; order Ktedonobacterales; family Ktedonobacteraceae; genus DATAYF01. Next base: position 5,308 of record DATAYF010000009.1, on the reverse strand, counting down.
TGAATGTTCTAGAAACCTCGCTCGTAATTAGTGCTGGCTTCTTTGGCATGTTTGTGGGAGCCATCGTTTTAGGCATCATCTCCGATTATCTTGGTCGCCGCACCATGTACATGCTTGACCTGCTTATTTACTCGGTCTTCACCCTGTTGGCAGCTTTTTCCCCCAGTTTTTACTGGTTTATCGCCTGCCGCTTCCTGGCGGGACTCGGACTTGGCGCAACCCCGCCAATTACCGATGTCTACCTGGGCGAAATGGTCCCTACCCATGCACGCGGCCGCTACACAGCGTGGTCCTACACGCTGGGGTTTTTGGGCGTCCCTGTCGTGGGACTGCTCAGCCGCTTTCTCGTCCCCACCAACGTACTCTGGTCTGGCTGGCGCTGGATTTTAGTCATCGGCGCATTAGGTGCCCTGGTCGTCTGGTTTGTGCGCCGGGGCTTGCCAGAGTCGCCACGCTGGTTTGAGATTCGCCAGCGCCAGGATGAAGCCGAAAGCGTGTTGAACAACATCGAACAGGAGGCGATGCGCGAAACGAACCTGAAAGAGCTGCCTGATGCCGAGGAAGTAGTAGTTGAGCCACAAGAGAAAGCCTCGCTAGCGGAAATGTTTACCGGTCAGTATACCAAACGCACGATCATGCTCTGGATTTTCCAGATCCTACAAACCGTTGGCTACTACGGTTTTGGCTCACTCGCGCCAATAGTGCTGACCGCCAAGGGCTTTAGCATTTTCGCCACGCTTGGCTATACGGCACTCATCTACCTGGGCTATCCGGTTGGCTCGCTGATTTCCATTCCCCTGGTCGAACGCTTCGAACGCAAATGGTTGATTGTCGGCTCGGCCATCGTCATGGCGCTGCTCGGCCTGCTGTTCGGCTTCTCGACTTCGGTGCCACTGATCATCGGCTCCGGCTTCTTGCTCACCGTTGTCAGCAACTTCTTCTCCAATGCCTTTCACATCTACCAGGCGGAGATTTTCCCGACTCGCATGCGGGGCACGGCAGTTGGCGTGGCCTACAGCTTGAGCCGCCTGACCAGCGCTGTCTTACCCCTGGCGGCCATCCCATTGCTCAAAGCCTCTGGTCCAATCGCCGTTTTCACAGCCGCCGCCATCATCCTCGTTGTGCTCTGTCTCGACGTGGGTTTCCTGGGTCCCAGGAGCACAGGACAAACATTGGAAGATATAGCACAATAACGCGCGCAGAACTCTTTCATACACCGTCACAAGGGGATTTGGCACAATGTTCTTTACAGCCAGGGAAAGTATCGAAAAGTAGTATCCCTGACCGATACACAAAAAAGCCGCTGGATGCTATTTTTGAGCGCATCCAGCGGCTTTTTTGTTCCCCTATTACAGGCAAATAACGAGCACGAACGGTTGACAATCGCGCCTGAAGAATCTATAGTAGAAAGTACAGGATGTTTCGTTTGTTGATCAAATTTATCAACAACAAAACATGGATGAACAACATTTCTGTGATAACGGACAACCAGGTCAACGTCGTACCACACACGGCATCGTAGCCGCAAATCTCGTACCATCGTTCGTCGTATGCCACACGCGATGACAGCGTTCAGTCTAGGAACTATTGTATCCAATGCAAGCAAGCCTGGCAAGTGGTGCGGGAGAAGAGGGAACCTACCCCCGTGGGAAACGCATTCGTGCACGAAAAGATGAGGAGATGCTACGATGACAGCCGAAAACAATGAAACCGCCAAAAATCTGCTGAATCTCGGAGTAGGTGAGGGCAGCAAGGTCGAACAGATCAAAGCCAATAGCCATTACCTGCGTGGAGAAATTGCCGAAGAGCTACAAAACGACAGTTCGCACGTCTCAGAAGCACAAATCCAACTACTCAAGTTCCATGGCACGTATCAGCAGGAAGACCGCGATCAGCGCCAGGCGCGTAAGAGCGCTGGTCAGGAGAAGGCGTACCAGTTTATGGTGCGGTCGCGCATTCCTGGCGGTGCGCTCACGGCCGAGCAGTATCTCATACACGATGAGATTGCCACAAAGTACGGCAGCGGCACCCTTCGCATCACCACGCGCCAGAGTTTTCAGCTACACGGCATCCTCAAGGGAAACCTGCGTAACACCATCCACGACATCAACGAGTCCCTGCTTTCGACGCTTTCGGCCTGTGGCGATGTCAACCGTAACGTCCTGGCCTGTCCCGCACCCACCAGTGACCGGGCGCATGCGCAAGTGCAAGAAATCGCTCACCAGATCGCCATGCGTCTCGCACCACGCAGTAAAGCCTACTATGAACTATGGATCGATGGCGAAAAAGTGCAAACTATCGAAGATCCTGAAGAGGTCGAGCCACTGTACGGCGCGACGTACCTGCCACGCAAATTTAAGGTTGCCGTCGCGTTTCCCGGCGACAATTGCATCGATGTCTACACGAACGACGTTGGCCTGGTTGCTAACATGGATGGCGAAACCCTGACCGGCTTTACCGTCGCTATCGGCGGTGGCATGGGAGCGACGCATGGCAAACCAGAAACACATCCATTGCTGGCACAGCCATTTTGCAACGTTACCGTCGAGCAGGTACTACCGGTCGTCGAAACCATCGTTTCCGTGCAGCGCGACTACGGTGATCGCCAGAACCGCAAACACGCACGTATGAAATACGTGGTGGAGGAGCGAGGCATCCAGTGGTTCCGCAACGAGGTCGAGCAACGCCTGGGCTACACCCTGGCCGATGCACAACCAGTCGAGTTCCACGATTGCGAAGACCACCTGGGATGGCACAGCCAGGGCGATGGACGCTGGTTCGTCGGACTATCCATCGAAAACGGGCGCATTCATGATAGCGAGCGCCGCCAACTGAAAACCGGGTTGCACCAGGTTATCGAGCAGTTTCGTCCCGGCATCCGCCTCACCACGCAACAAGATATGCTGCTGATCGATATCGCGGCAGAGCAGCGCCCGGCCATTGAAGCGGCACTGCAAGAATATGGCATCTCAACCAATCCTAAAGATGCGGGAGCCTATCGCTTCGCCATGGCTTGCCCCGCGCTACCGACCTGTGGATTAGCCGTAGCGGAGGCCGAACGCGTCCTTCCAGACATCGTCCGGCAAATCGAGGCCGATATGTACGAGATTGGACTGGGTGGTGAGCCGCTTGGTATTCGTATGACTGGTTGCCCCAACGGCTGCGCTCGCCCCTACGTCGGCGATATCGGCTTTGTGGGACGCTCCAAGGGTCTCTATAACGTCAGCGTCGGCGGCGACCGGCTCAACACACGCTTAAATGCAGTGTATGCCCAGTCCGTACGCATCGAAAACCTGGCCGCAACCATCAAACCCCTGCTTATCCTCTGGCGCGATGAGCGACTTGACCAGGAAAGCTTCGGCGACTACTGCCATCGCGTCGGCTTCGCTTACTTGCAGGCCAAAACCGTGCAGAGTGAAACCATGGCCAGCGATCAGGCCAAAACAACGCACGATGAAAGCATAACAACCGGCCAGTCACAAGATTAGGCAAGAGACAAAGGATGAAAGGGATGAAAGGGATGAAAGGGATGACGGCATGCCCAACTATTATCCAATAATGCTCAATGTACGTGATCGGCTGGCTATTGTGGTGGGTGGTGACACTGTCGCCGCAGAAAAGGCGACCAATTTGAGTGCCTGTGGGGCCAGGGTGACGGTGCAGAACGCGACATTTTGCGAGGAGCTGCTTGACCTGGCCCAGCAACAAAAGGTGATGCTGCTGCATAAAGCGTACGAGCCAGGAGACCTGGCGCAAGCGTTCGTCGTGGTTGCCGCCACGCACGATCCCGCGCTGATGGAACCGATCTGGCAGGAAACCCAGCAACGCAATCAGCTCGTGAACATCGTCGATGAACCGGCGCGCTGCAATTTTATCCTGCCATCCATCCTACGCCGTGACCAGCTTACCATCGCGGTCTCAACCGAAGGTGCCAGCCCTAGCCTGGCAAAACGTATCCGTCAGCAGCTAGAGAAGCTCTTTCCCCCGGCCTACGGCGTCTATCTACGCCTGGCTGGTACCGTGCGAACACATATCCGCAAACAAGGGCTTTCCTACGAGCAGCGCGACGAGTTCTTTGGCGACTTTTTCGACTCCCAGGTACTCCAACACCTGACCGACAACCAACGCGAGCAGGCGCTGGCCGAGATCAGGTCGCTCCTTGAACGCTACAATATCGATGTGCCAGAGGCGACCATTGAGGCCGAAATGCGAGAGGCGGTGTAAGCGAGCCATGCACGAACAGCACGAACAGCAGGAGTCACGAGGAAAAGTTTATCTCATCGGCGCGGGACCCGGCACTGCCGACCTTATGACGGTCAAGGGGTTGCGCCATTTGCGCCAGGCCGATGTGGTACTCTATGATCGTTTGATCGATCCGGCATTACTACAAGAAAGCCGCCCTGACGCGGAGCTTATCTTCGTTGGCAAAGGTCCCAATTGTCACACTATCGGGCAATCTGAAATCAATACCTTACTCATCCAGTATGCACAGCAGGGCAAGATCGTCGCACGCTTGAAGGGCGGCGACCCTTTTGTCTTTGGACGCGGCGGCGAAGAGGCGCTGGCCCTGACGCAAGCGGGCATTCCCTTTGAAATCGTCCCCGGCGTCACATCGGCTATCGCGGTGCCAGCCTACGCCGGTATTCCTGTGACGCATCGGGGCAAAGCCTCAGCATTCACTGTGGTCACAGGGCACAAGGGGCAAAGCGAGGAAGCGCAGGAAATCAATTGGGAGGCGCTCGCACAACTTGGTGGCACGCTTGTCGTTTTGATGGGCGTCACCGCACTCCCCGACTTCACGCAACGCCTGGTCGCGGGCGGGCTTGCCCCAGAGACACCTGCGGCGGTTATCCAACAGGGAACGACCGAGCAGCAGCGCATGGTCACCGGCACGCTCAATAACATCGCAGCGCGAGCTATACAAGCGGGCTTGCGCGCTCCCGCCACTACCATTATCGGCGACGTTGTCACCCTCCAAGAACAACTTCAATGGCGGGGAGAACACTTCGGCGTGGAAGCCCCCGCCCTTTTACGAACGTGATATTGATCGAAGGATCACCCAGAACAACCGGAGACAGAGTTTTCCTTGTATTTCAGCTTTTCTGCTATTCTACAAGGAAAACTCTTCTTTTTTATCTTGTTAAAGCAAGATGGCTTTCTTCTCCTCTCTTTCTATGACAAGGCCATGTATTCCGCTGCTGACCAGGCTGGCGCTCCAGCTTGAGGAACAAGGCGAACCGTGATGGAGTGCTGATGCGCAGTGAGTGCGGGAGAGACCAGGAAGGTGTCGTCCAGCCACCGATGATAC
>DATAYF010000008.1:0-3526 GCA_036272735.1 Ktedonobacteraceae bacterium | reverse complement strand
TGGAACAAGACCCTCGTGGGAGCAAACAACGGGACGGTCCCATGCACGGCTTTGGACCGTTCGAAGCAGCAGCACGCTTCTGGCGCGCCTTTGACGAATGACGGAACTATTTCCGTTCGCGCTGCACAATGGGTGAAATGGTCTCGCTCCTGGAACAACGGCAAGCTTTTCTGCAGCGACTGACAGATCTCCAGACAGTGATACGAGCGGCCTCATCGTTCAACAAGCGAGAGGGAAGTATTCCATGCGCCTGGACACTGTTCTCTGTTCTCTGTTCTGACAGAGCCTTATCGACAGTGTGTGGGAGTGAGTCCGGTGAGTCAAGGAATTATTCTTCGTTCTCCTCTGTTTTCCCTCTTAACATTGGCGGAATCGGTGTGAGGAGAGCTATAATCACATCCATTTATGGCCTATAAGAGGATCCATGTGCCTCACCTTTTCGTCACCTATCTGTTCCTCGGCTGAAAGGAGGACAAGCGATGAAGTCGTTTTTTGACAACGAAGGCTTACCAGAAGCACCATTCGATGTTCCACCGGAACACATTGTGCAATCGAGCAGAGGAAGAGGTTGGAATGATTTTGATGTTGCGGAGATCATTCATCCACTCGATGACTTTGCCTTGCCTGCTCTCCCTCGCCATGTCCTCATCATCAATCTCGGTTCTCCTTCTGCAATCCGGGAACAGCTCGTTGAGCGTCAAGGACATCTCGAGACGGGCAACCTGGTGATTTTGCCCGCAGGCGCACCGACCGACTGGCATGTGGAGCACGAGGGAGAAGTGCGCCACCTGCATCTGTACCTCTCCCCTACACTCATCCAGAAGATCGCCGCCTCGGCGGATCTCAATCCAGATCGTGTGGAGCTCATTGATACGCTCGGCACCTTTGATCCACAGGTCGAAGCCATCGCGCTCTCGCTGCTCTCCGAGCTTCGTTCCGATGGTCTGGGTGGAAAGCTCTATGTGGAGTCCTTAGCCACCATCCTAGGGGTCCACTTGCTCAGATACCACTCTTCAGTGAAAGATCTCTCACCCTCACGGCCCACTGGCCTGGCACAAACGACACTCAGACCGGCCATCACCTACATCGAAGACCATCTCGCTGAGGATCTCTCGCTCTCAGATCTTGCTGCGGTTGTGCATCTGAGCCCTTACCACTTCGCCCGCCTGTTCAAGGAGTCCATCGGCTTTCCCCCCCACCAGTATGTCATCCAGCGGCGCGTTGAGCGCGCCAAGCTGTTGCTTTCTACCACAAACTGGTCGCTCACCACCATTGCCCACATGGTCGGCTTTGCGCATGAAAGCCATCTGGCCTTGCACTTCAAGCGGCTCACCGGTCTCACTCCCAAGCACTACCGCTAACTGCGCAAGCATCTGTTGTTCTTTCGCAAGAATCGGGGTCAATGCTTCGATCCCTCGTGCTACAGTAGGTACTCAAGTGCTTCTTCCCAAAAAGAAAGCACAAGAAGATCTAGAGGTTGCAATAAAGGATGCTCAAAGAACGACAGACCACATCAGTCCCAGAAGAGAAGGGGACACTTCATGCCCTTGGGTTGGCGGCCATTTGCTTCGGGTTCTTCATGGTTATTCTCGATACATCCGTCGTCAATGTGGCCCTCCCGGCTCTGCAGCAAGACCTGCATGGCTCGCTTGAGGGATTGCAATGGGTAGTCAACGGCTATACCCTGATCTTTGCGAGCTTGCTGCTCAGCGCGGGCACGCTCGGGGATCGACTCGGGCATAAGCGCACATTTCTTACGGGGTACGTGCTATTTACAGGAGCATCGCTCCTCTGTAGCCTTGCGCCCTCGCTCTCTCTCTTGATAGCAGCGCGGGTGCTTCAAGGAATGGGACCCGCGCTGCTGGTTCCGAGTTCGCTCTCTTTGATCACGCACGGTATTCAGAACTCTGGGGAACGGGCCAGGGCAATCGGTATCTGGGCAGGGAGTTCAGGTATCGGGTTGGCAGGAGGCCCCGTCATCGGCGGACTGCTCGTCGAAGCGCTGGGCTGGCGCAGCATCTTTCTGCTGAATGTGCCCTTTGGCCTTCTCGCTCTCGCCCTCACCATGCGTTTCGTCAGCGAGACGCCACGGATAACCGCGCAGAAATGGGACCTGTGGGGACAGGGATGCGTGATCGTTGCTCTTGCCACGCTGACCTACACGCTCATCGAGGGTCGAAGCCAGGGATGGACCTCTCCTCAGATCGTCGGCCTGTTTCTGCTGTGCATAGGAGCATCTGGTTGCTTCTTGTTCGTCGAAGTGAGGCACGGGACACCTCTGCTTCCCCTCCACTTCTTCTCATCGACAACCTTTCGCATACTCCTGGTTGGGTGCGTCCTCAACTTCGGTCTGTATGGTATCCTGTTTGCCCTTTCCCTGTTCTTTCAGGACATCCATCACTACCCAGCAGTTCTGGCGGGTGTTGCGCTGCTGCCGATCACCGTTGCGACAGGAGGCACAGCTCTGATCTCAGGGAGGATCACTGCACATTTGGGCACGCGCCGACCAATGATCGGAGGGCTGGCGGCAAGCTGTCTGGGCACACTCTTGCTCCTGTTGGGCGAAACGGGCAATGCTCTCCTTTTGCTGACGGCCGGAGAAATCGTCGTCGGCCTTGGCTGTGGTATGGCGGTCCCTGCCATGACGACGGCTATCCTGAATGCTGTTCCCAAGAGCCAGGTGGGTGTCGCTTCAGCACTGCTGAATACGAGCCGTCAACTGGGAGGTGTGCTTGGCGTTGCGATCGTAGGCTCGATACTCGGTTCTTTGAGTGAGAGGAGCGCGTTTCTTGCTGGCATGCATATCGCGCTGCTGCTTGTCGCGCTGCTGTTCCTGCTGGGCAGCGTGCTGACCTCAATCTTCGGGTCGGATTCTGACTCACGAAACGAAAAAGGAGAATCTGATGAAAAACCCTGTGTCGTATCGCACCGTGCAGGTCGATAGCCTTTCCATTTTTTACCGGGAGGCCGGGCCGAAAGATGCCCCTACCCTGCTTTTGCTTCATGGACTCCCATCATCTTCGCGGATGTATGAGCCGCTTTTGCAGCGTCTGTCTGACCGCTATCACCTGGTCGCCCCGGATTATCCAGGGTTCGGCCAGAGCGATTGGCCCGATCACGAAACATTCGCCTACACCTTCGACAATCTTGCGACCGTAATGGAGCACTTTACCGAAGCGTTGAGCCTGACGCATTACACGCTCTACATGCAAGACTATGGCGGGCCAGTTGGCTTCCGCCTGGCGCTTGCTCACCCGGAGCGCGTTCAATCGCTGATCGTCCAGGATGCCGTGGCGCACGATACAGGACTCGGTGAAAGCTGGAAACCGCGCCGCGCTTTTTGGGCCGACCGCGCAACGCACGAGGCGACCTTGCGCGTGAATCTGCTCTCGCTTGCAACTACGCGCACGCGGCATGTGGGAAACGATCCCCAGGTCGAGCGCTACGATCCTGATCTCTGGACCGATGAATTCCGTTTTCTGAACCAGCCAGGCCAGGCCGACATCCAGAGCGATTTGTTTTACGA
>DATAYF010000007.1:0-10450 GCA_036272735.1 Ktedonobacteraceae bacterium | reverse complement strand
CACTCTGGTTCACCAGAGAGAGACGGTTCGCCTCCACGGGACCTTTCCAACAGAACGGTCGGGTTCCCATCGAGAAACCGCGATGGGGGAAAACGTTCTCGGTCGAGGGATCACGCTCCTCGCGAGGCCGTGCTGGGTGAGGACGGGCATGTTGTCAGAACGCCCTGCTGTATCGGTCAGTGAAACCAAAGCGGGCATTGCGCAAGGGAGACCAGAGCTGCGGCCGAGGCCAGATACAAGCCCCTGCGTTCACGCATGGGGTATCTGACGCAAGGGTGCATCCCTTCACCAATACAGAAAGGATTATTAATGGTTTCGCGAAACCATTAATAATCCTTTCTGTATCCCTCGTGAGTTATCGGGGTCTACATGAGACCCGGCAGGCTTACTGGCAAACGACCCCTGGCGGGAGTTTCGCCGAAGAGCACGCGGGCGGCGGCGGTGAAGGCTGGCGGTGTGTTCTCGTAGGTGACGAGGTAGGTGCCGAGTTGCGGATAGGCCATGAGATCGTACGGGTTGTAGGCCGCGACGTTGATGAGCGGGCGCCCGCTTTGTACGAGCGCGTTCACGAATTGGGCCTGCCAGGGATCGAGGTTCGCGTTGAGCGTGACCACAATCGTCGCGGCACTGCGCTGGACCGCGTTGAGCACGGCCTCTTGCGATGTTTGCTGCTCACTGAGATGCATGGTGTGCGTGTTGGCATGGCGCAGAGCAACCTGCCGTGCCAGTTCGTAGCCGGGGTCTTCCTGATCTACGACACGCGTGTTGAATGTTGGTTGCAGCAGCAGTACGAGTAGCGATTGATCTGGTGCGAGCTGCAATGGTAGAAGGTGCTGTTCATCGCGCACCAGTGTGGTTGAAAGCTCGTATGCCTGGTCACGCAACTGCTGGTGTGCCTGGTTTTCAATCACGTCGGTGGCGGGCAGGTCGTCCCACGAGAGCAGGTCGCGCTTGATCTGCACCACCCGTTCCGCCGCCTGTGCAAGTTGCTCCGTTGTGCGTGAGTCCGCCAGTGCTGCCTGCTTGATTTCGTTGAGGCCACCCAATTGCTGCTCATAGGTATGCGAGATCAAGATGAGGTCGTTGCCAGCTTGTAGGGCCATGAGTGCACCTTTTGCGGTGCCGACGGTATTGGCGACCGCGTTCATCTCCAGGCAGTCGGTGATGATGACGCCATTGTAGCCGAGGCGCTGGCGCAGCAGGCCGGTGACGATTTCGGGCGAGATGGTAGATGGCAGGTTGGATTGCTGCATCAGTTCGGGAATATACATGTGCGCGATCATGATACTGGTGGCTCCGGCAGCGATGCCGCTTGTGAAGGGAAGTAGCTCGACCTGTTGCAAGCGTTCCAGCGTATAGGGTACCACGGGCAGGGCGAGATGCGAATCGGTTGCAGTATCGCCGTGGCCGGGGAAATGTTTCAGACTGGTGATGATACCGGCATCGCGATAACCACGCACGGCTGCCGCGCCCAGGCGGGCCACGAGTTGTGGATCCTCACCGAAGGAGCGTACGCCGATGACCGGGTTGGCGGGATTATTGTTTACGTCGACCACGGGCGCGAGGTTCATGTTAATGCCCAGGGCTTTGAGTTCGTGACCCGTTGCCAGGGCGATATCATAGCTCATCTGCTCTGAATTGATTGCGCCTTGCGTCATATTGCCGGGAAAAATCGTGGTGCCGCGCCCAAGCCTACGCACGACGCCGTTCTCTTGATCGAGCATGATGAGCAGGGGATAGCGTTGCCCGGCCTCACGTGCCAATTGCTGCAAGTGCTGCGTCAATGCGCGCAACTGCTCGGCGTTCTCGATATTGCGCGAGAAGAGAATGATGTTGCCGACGTGATACTTTTGGATCAGGTCAACCACTTCTGGTGTGACGGTGTGGCCGGGGAAGCCGACAACCATAATCTGTCCAAGTTGCTCTTCCAACGTTAAGCCTGCATGATTGTTGTGTTGCATAGATACCTGACCTTTAACTAATGCCGCCTGCAGCGGCGAGGAGATTAGAGGGATTTGGGGACACCCCAAACCCCGGCAAAGGACTGCGTCCTCTGCACACCTGCGGCTTTATAACGTAATGGCGGCTTGAGCGGCGCTCAGGGCCGGAGTTTCGACGATGGCGACCTGCCCAGGCTCATAGCCGTGCTGGCGGACGCTGGCGAGGAAGGATGCACGGTAAGTGGTTTCGTGGACTAACAGGCTGCCCACCAGGGCGAGCGGCACGTTGTGTTGCGGAAAGTCGAGCTGCTGGCAGACGGCGTGCACTGCGAGGGCAAGCTCCTCTGCTCCTAGCGTGACGATCTGCTGTGCGATGGCATCACCTTGCCGGGCTGCTTGAAAGACGCAGCGTGCGAGTTGCGCGACTTTCGCTTTGCTATCGCCGACGTAGACCTGCCCGATGAGGTCTTCCGGCTTGCTGATATGCCAATGCTCAAGGATCAGGTCAAGAAGCAGCGTCTGGGGCCCGCGTCCATCGGAGGAGCGCGCTGCCGCGATCAGGGCATTGTGCGCAATGAAATAGCCGCTCCCCTCGTCGCCGATCAGGTAGCCCCAACCTCCGGTGCGTGCTGTGCGGCCCTGACTATCGCGTCCCAGAATGATCGAGCCGGTTCCGGCGATGATTGCCACTCCCGCAGCGTTATCGAGGGCGCTTAGTCCCAATTCGCCATCGTTGGTCAGGTGCACCTGCTGCGCCACATCCTGAAGCAGTGGCAGCAGCGTCTGATGGTCATCAGGACGATCCAGACCAGAAATGCCTAACCAGGCTTTCCCAAATGGCAGTGGGTAAGCAGCAGCGACTGACGCGTTCTCGATAGCCAGGCGCAGGTTGCGCATAGCCACTTCCATACCAACGTTGTTATGATTGGAGCCTGCGGCTTCACCACGAGCCACCTCATGGCCCTGGGTGTCCACGACGACCGCGAGCGTTTTGCTGCCGCCACCATCCACACCAAGATAATACGTGCCTGCCTGTTGAGCTTGTGCGTGCATACGTGCAAATCCTCCAATGTCGTGCGTGGTACACTTACCGTGCCCGGCAAGCTGCACACGAGCTTTCGCTAGTGAAGTGGGCGGACCAGGTTAGGGTATAAGCTGCTCACGGTGTAGTTTCGTGTAGAAGACATATTTATTGCCGCAATAGACGGATCGGGCGTACTCGATGGGCAAATTGCGCTCGGTGTAGGTGATGCGGCGCGTAAAGAGCCCTGGGCTGCCGAGGGGCATTTTGAGCAACTGTGCCTCCTCTTTGCTGATCAGAGCCGCCTCTAGCTCCTGCTCAGCCTCGATAAGCGTTAAGCCATACTTGGTTTCCAGTAGACGATAGAGCGAATTGTGTTCTAGGTCTTCATCGATAAGTCGTTCACAGCCCATAAAGTTGATGTGCGCAACCTCGATGGCTAATGGTTCCCCGTCGGCCAAACGCAAGCGTTGCAGATAAAAGATCGGCTGCTTAGGTTTGATGCGCAAGCGATCGGCGGTCGTCTCGTCGGCGAACTGCATTTTCGCGCTCAACACCCTGGTGTCGGGGCGCTGTCCGCGCGCCTTGATATCCTCGGTAAAGCCGGTGAGGTGAATAAGCTGCTGAGTGATTTTGTGGCGGCTGACAAAGGTACCTTTCCCCTGTTCACGATAAAATAGTCCCTCGTTGACAAGTTCGGTGATAGCCTGGCGAGCGGTCATACGACTGATCCCGTATTGTTCACCCAATTCGCGTTCAGAGGGGATCAGGTCGCCGGACTTCCACTCGCCGCTACGAATTTTCTCACGCATAATCTCTTTGAGCTGATAGTAGCGAGGGAGTGGGCTTTTTCTAAAAACTGTGTTCATAAATTTTATTGTCCAGTCTCTTGATAACAAGCTCTCTGTACGCAACGATAGCAGATAACACGAGCAAATACAACCCAAGGCGAATGACCAGTCGCAAAGGACGACCCTCGCAAAGGGGAGTCGTTACCCATATACAACCAGCGACCGGTCGCCTCTTCACAACGGCGTGTGGTTGGATGATATAATTGGTAATGTTGTATAGACCACATCGCCTATGAATGATGACATATTTTGTGATATTCGTCAAGCAACAGAGGAGACGACCCCCGCGAGGGAGGTCGCTACCATACTACGAACGCCGTCTATGGCAGCGACCTCGCGGGGGTCGTCCCTGGGCTACAAGGAGAGTGAGCAATCGATGCACGTAACGTTACGAGGCGCGCGCCTGGTTGATGCCACGATGGATCTTTCCAGAGGAGACATCACGCTTGCGGGTGCGACTATTCAATCGGTGGACGAAGCAAGCAGTGCTGGTGGAGTGGATGTTGATGCTACGGGAGCGCTTGTGGTGCCGGGTTTTGTGGAAGTGCATACGCACGGTGGTGGTGGGTATAATCTACATACGACCAAGGTTGAGGAGGTGCGTTTGTATGCTCGCTGGGCAGCCAGTACAGGCGTGACGGCGTTCCTGGTGACGGTGGTGGGGGTGCCCAATTCCATGCCGGATGAGCAACTGCGTACGGCGGTGCAAGCGGTGGAGCAATACGCTCCCGATTGTGGCGCTGCGGAGCCGGTGGGTATATTTTTAGAGGGCCCCTATATCAACGTGAAACGTCGTGGTGCCCATCCCTCCATCTGGCTACGCCTGCCCAACGAGCCTGAGACCGAGCATCTATTAACGTTGACGCAAGGTCATTTGCGATTGGTCACGCTGGCTCCCGAACTAGCCGGGGGTGAGCACATGGCGCGCCGCTTGATCGAGGCCGGGGTGACCGTGAGTATTGGTCACACGGACGCGACGTATGAGCAGACGCAGCAAGCCATTGGCTTTGGTATCACGCATGCCACGCACTGCTTCAATGCCATGCGGCCGTTGCTGCACCGTGAGCCGGGTCCGCTGGCGGCAATCGTGCAGTCCGAGCACGTGTTTGGTGAGCTGATTGCCGACGGGGTGCACGTGCATCCAGCGATGGTTGATATGCTGGTGCGTATGCTGGGTCCTGAACGCACAATCATTGTGACCGACGCGCAGGCGGGGGCGGGCATCCCGAATTCCACGTTCGAATTTGCTGGGCAGCAGACGCACAATTGCTGTGGCGCGGCGCGTTTGGACGATGGAACGTTGGCGGGCAGTGTGTTGACGCTGGACCAGGGGCTGCGCAACATACTGAAGTACACGCGTGTGTCGTTATCCGAGGCGGTCGGCATGCTGACGCTCAACCCGGCTACGTCGGTGAAGCTGGCGGAACGCAAGGCATTGCTGCGAGCGGGTTACGACGCCGACCTGCTAATTTTCGACCAGGATTTGCATTTGCAAGCTACGCTGTGTCGTGGTGAAGTGGCGTTCGCCACCGACGCGTGGCGCGAACGTTTGCAAGGGGTGTAATAACGTGACGACTCCCCACGGCGAAAGCCAGGGGCTTCTCAGGGTGGCCCCTGAAGGCTCCGTGCGCGCCTGGTGTTCGTTGCAACCACAACAGGTGGCTGCTGGGCACGGAAAAGACCTGAGGGATTGGCTGGCACACAACACGTTGGTCCGATCCTGCTTTTCCTCACGGGAACGCTTTCCCGTGAAACGCCCACACAGGCTGGCGTTGTTTGTGTGCAAGAGAACAGCTGAAAGCAGAGCACAGAAGTTCTAGAGCGTCAAGCAGGGGAGTATTCCATGCCAAGCCGCCATCCACGGACTCGCTTCTCTCCATGGGGCTCAAGCCCTGGGGTTTACGCTCGAAAGGATAAAAGTGCTCTTATCCCGTGAAACTGTTGTAAAATACGATGGAGATTCAGCAGGGGTCTGATTTCAAACGTGGCATCCATGATGTAGCCTCTCCAACAGCAAAGGGAGTTATGATAGCTTATGGACTTGCATACGTCTCCTCGTCGTCTCACGTTTCGTGGACAACTTGTCCTTAGCTTCTTGTGGTTTGCCGTAAACCTGCCGTCATCAGCATTGCTGCCAATAGTGGTGCCAATTCAAATTTTGCTCTTCGTGGCTCCTGGACAAGTGGGAGATGCTCAGCAGGTAACGCTTCTCGCCTGGATCTCGGCCCTGGGAGCTATCATCACGTTATTCATACCACCTGTGATTGGCCTACTCTCAGATTACACGTCTGGACCGCTTGGTCGTCGACGCCCCTATATCATAGCCGGTGGCGTAACGATGCTGATTAGCGCCCCGCTGCTGATCGAAGCCAATAGCATCATCATCTTGCTCGCTGGTCTAGGAGTTCTGTTCATCGGGCTCAATGTAATCACGGCAGGCTATCAGGGAATGACACCAGACCTGGTTCCAAACGAACAACGCGGAGCCGCGTCGGGATATATGGGCTTCATGACCATTGTCGGCAGCGTCGGTGGCTTGGCACTCGCCGCGTGGCTTTTTGCGCAGGTGAACCTACACTCCACAGGAGCGAATACTATACGCAGAGGAGCCATCCTCTATTACGCCTGCACCATTGCTATTTTACTCATCGGAGTGCTCATTACAGTAATAGGGGTACGCGAAGTGCCTTTCTCGCCGCAATCCAACACGCGGACCCAGGCGCAGTCGAGCGTAAAGCTTCAATTTCACAAGTGGTTCGTGCGAAACTGGATCAAGCCCTGGCGCGAGTATAACTTCACGATGGTGTTCCTGACGCGCTTTGCTGTCATGATGGGGCTAACGCTCTTCATGACGTTTATTGAGTACTACCTCGCTAATGTGACACACGTCACGAACTTTGTACAGGCGACTGCAACAGTAGCGGTACTGGCATTACTCGGCGCAGTCTTTAGCGCCCTGCTGCTGGGGATATTTTCGGATTATGTAAAGCGCGCCCCGCTAGTAAGTATGGCAACGGCTTGCATGGCGCTGGCCGCATTCACTTTTGTGGTCTTGCCTGACGGCTTCCCGCTCTGGCCGTTAGGGATACTATTTGGCCTGGGCTATGGTGCCTATACCAGCGTAGATTGGGCTTTGTCGGTCGATGCCTTACCGTCTCTAGAGACGGCGGGGAAAGACCTGGGATTATGGAACGCCTCTTCGACCTTACCCACGGTGATCGCACCGTTACTAGGAAGCCTCATCATCCTGCTTCAGATTCATGGATCAACTGCGCTGGGGTATCGCCTCATCTTCGCGGCGGCTACGTTCTTTCTTATTCTCGCTGCTATCGGAGTGCTCTTCGTGCGTGAACGCAAGCAAAGCTATCGCGCTCTTGTCGCGACTGAGCCGGTCCAACGTAGGATTCATAGTGGCTGGAAACTTGCGTTTCAAACGCGAGCAGGAAAAGCGCGCGGATTTCTCCTCTTCTGGCCGTTCTGGGAGTACCTCACCCGCTCGCTATGGCGTCTCCAATCTATTCCTCATGCACCCCACGATTTATTAGAGATACGCTTCACGCGCTATACCGGCAAGGCCTTTGATTTGCCCGACGGAACACATGTTGGCAAAGGAGATGCTATTATCGAGCTACATTTCCGCAACCAGGCATTCCTCGAAGTAGAAGAGCAGGCTTCCGCGTGGAGGTATATGCAGCTCATCGCGCAAAATCTAGCAGCACTTGCGCGCTGGATGCAAGAGCCTGATTTCCCTGGCGATCCCCATGCGATATACGGCACGACGTTATTGTACCGTGGTGCTACTCGCCTGGGGTTTTCTCTACGCCAGCGTCCTAAAAGTGTACACGCTTACCTGGAGCGTTTCTTTATGACGGGCCTGCTGGTTCTCTACCATCGACAAGGCGGTGCGCGTCTTCTGCAAGGGACAACCTACGGGACGTACCCGCAAGAAGCATGGATGTCACGAGAAGCATTGCTTGGACGCTACGGCAATTCCTCACACTCTCTCTTCCTGGGAGAAAGGTGACTGCTGTTGTTGCCGGGCAGCCGTCTTGCGCTCGCGCACAAAGAGGACGGATATGGCCGCGACAATCAGAAAGAGGGAGGCCACCAGGAAGGTAAGACGGTACCCTAGCTCTATCTGTCCAAATCTGTCAGCGACGTTGATGATGAGGCTCCCGAGGAGTGGAGCGATAATAGCTGGTAAGTTCGCAGTAGCGTTCCACACGCCCATACTTGCACCGGCCTCTTCTAATGAAGGCAGGGTATCAACCGACAAGGCCCAGTCTACGCTGGTATACGCTCCATACCCTAAGCCAAAGAGCACGCCCAGCGGCCAGAGCCAGTTGATAAGGTTCGCGGACGTCACCACAAATGTGAGGGATGTCAGGCTCATACAAAGGGTAGCCACGCAGACAATGGGAGCGCGTCGCTTTACACGATCGGAAAGTATGCCAAACACGATGCCGCTCACAACGCCCCCACTCAACGCCAAGACTGCTACGATGACAGTTACCTGCACAAAATTTGTGATATGTTGCACCCGCGCAAAGTAATATTCAATATAGGTCATGAACAAGGCAAGACCAAGCATGATAGAGGAACGCGTTAGGAAGACGACGATGAAGTTGTACGAGTGCCAGGGGGTCTTCCAGCCATGCGCAAACCAGCGGGCGAACCTGGATACGAACGTTTCTCCTGCCGCCTCGGAGGAACGTCTCTCAGGCACAAATGGTTTCTCATGCACACATAGAATTGTAATGATGATGGCGACAAATAAAGCAGCGGCACCGATACTGTAATAGATACCGATGTCAGATTGAATCGCGCTCTTATTGTACGCGTTCTGGTTCGTCCCACCGAGCAGCAACGCGGCCAGTCCCAGGCTCGCTACATTGCCAAGGATGGTCATTCCTCCCACGTAGCCCGAGGTTTCTCCGCGCTGCTCTTGTGGTACAAGGTCGGGCACAAGGCTTTGATAGGCAGGAGTAAGCACGTTATTGCCCAGATGTAAGAGTGAGAGACCGAGCAGAAAAATAAGGATATTGGCAGACGAAACGAGGAAAGGTGCGCTGCTGATCAATAACAGACCACCAATGACGATATAGGGACGCCGACGCCCCAATTTCCCTGTCGTGTGATCCGAGAGCGTACCGACCAGTGGCGGCATACACAGAGAAACGACCGAGGCGATCATCAAAAGCCAGCCGAGAAACGTCGCTTGTTGAGCATCTCCCACTTGCCCAGGAGCTACAAAGAGCAAAATCTGAGTGGGAATAACGACAGGTAGCAGAGCCGCATATTGAAGATTTATGGAAAACCATAGGACGTTGAGGACCACCTGTTTGCGTATCGAGAGCCGAGAAGGTTTCTGCATATCCCTGGATGTTCCCTTTATCAACCAGCCTGTGGAGCAAGAGTCAGAAGTTGCTACTAAGTCACGCTATACAGAGCGGGATAGTGACACGCTGATCCAAATTCGTGCTAAGGATCATCGTCTGATCGTTTGTTTAAAGCAGTTCCGACAAGAAAGCTCATATCGAGATGCCCGTGCGCTCTTTCGTACTTTGGAAACGCTCCTCTGGCTTGCTTATGGCTGCTCGCCGCCTTCTGGACCATAGAACATGACCCAGACGCCAAAGTCATCGCTAAAATCCTCAAAACGGTGGACCACGCCGGCTGGCACGAACAGAACATCGCCCACGCCAAAGCGATGGCGCTGCTCACCATTGACGAACCAGCCACTGCCCTGCACCACGACATATAGTTCATCGCGGGTATGGGGTGTCTGCTGATCGCTGCCGCGTGGAGCATACCACTCCACCAACAAACTGCCATGCGCCAGCACCGGTGCCGAATTTTGCCCGGCAGGAATGGAGGTCGCCATAGCCTCGGCCAGCGTGACACGCGTCTTCCCGAGATCCTGCTTGTGATCGCCGATCTGCTCGTTGCCCTGGGTCTGTTCACTCATTGTGCTTCTCCTGATAAATACACTGATTCCTAACTTCTACATAGCAGAGAATAAAGAGAATGTCAATAATGTACGGGCGAAAAAAGAATAGCTATCGTTTGTACTCTAGACCCTCTAGCTAATGGCAAAATGACCCATACCCTTTCGTTTGGGCAGTTTCCGCCTGTGTGGATTTGGAAGGATAAGATAGGAGAAGTTTTGTCCCTTCTTCTCTGCTACACTGTTCCCGATGGAGTGCCGAGAGCACAAAACGGGGAAGAGTAGTAGTCATGAACCCTCTGCCTAAAGGCAAGGGCTTGTAAAAAGTCCGATCATGACCAGTCTCAGTTAGGCAACTAGCTAGCTAGCTAGCGCTCGGAGCGAATACATAGGTACGGCAGGGTGCGCGGCCAGCTCTGCCTTCTACGATCCAGCATGAAACGTGCCTACGGGAGAAAGCCAGTGTGCTGTATGCATAAACCGCTCAGTAACTTTGACGAGGCCACCATCACCTACGAAAGTAGAGGCTCATATGAGCAAAGTATTCGTTGTTGATACCAATCGAATACCGCTCGATCCAGTTCATCCAGGTCGAGCACGCATGCTGCTTTCATCAGGTAAGGCAGCAGTACTTAAACGTTACCCATTCACTATTGTCCTCAAGGTAGCTGTAGAGCAGTCACAGGTACAG
>DATAYF010000006.1:0-2961 GCA_036272735.1 Ktedonobacteraceae bacterium | reverse complement strand
AAGTGGGGAAACATTCCTTCCATTACCTGACTGTTTCCTGAGTTCTGACACTCTGGTGAAGTACACCACCAAAGGGACGGTAGGGCCAGAATTGCGTAAACTCCTTCAACATACCGAGGCAAGAGTCCCCTGTCTTCTAGCCAGGGGGAGGAATGCCGAGTCCTTGTTTGGGGGCTTGGGTGGTGAGACATTTCCGCTTTGTTCTCCTCAGAAAGAAGAGGGAGAGAGGGGCTGAGGCACTCGGGCTCGCCCGAGAGAGACAGTTCGCCCCAGAGGTCCCTTGACAACTGCGTGGCCCGGTTCCAGGCAAGCATGCCATGCCTGGGGAAAACATGCCTGGTCGATCAGAACGCTCCTTTCTCGCAAGCAGTTCGTCTGCCGCTGTGGGACTGGACGGGCCGTTTGTCAGACGGCCCTCTCCCTTGCGCAGGCTCGGTGATGGGTCGGTCGTTGAAGCTGAAGCGTGGGCAACCACGAGTTGCGGTGGAGGCCAGACACAAGCCCCTGATTTCAGTCAGGGGGTATCTGACGTCATCACGTTTACAAGTTGTTGTCACGACAGAAGGAGAGAATCATGAAGGATGAGTCGAAGAATGGAGAGTTGCCAGTAGGCAAAGAACTCGACACCTCTGCACTGCCTGCAGTGGTCGACCGGGCTACCTTCCAGGCGGAACTGGACAGGCTGCGGGTTCGGGAGAAAGCACACACCCGCGAAGGAGATGCGATCGCGGCGGATCGAAGGCGGCTGCCAATGGTGGAGGTGGACCCCACCATCCAGCTTGTCGGCCCGCACGGACCGATCACGCTGCAAGAGGTGTTCGAGGGCCGAAGGCTTCTGATCGCCTACTATCACATGTGGTTCACTGGTCAAGGAGCCGCCGACCAGTGCGAGGGGTGCACCAAATACAACGGCCAGGTGCGCGAGCTGTCCTACCTGCATTCCCGCGACGTCACCTACGCTACGTTCTGCCAGGGCCCCTACGAGGAGAGCGTCCGTTACCGCGACTTCATGGGCTGGGACGTGCCCTGGTATTCAGTGCAAGGCTCCGCCGACACTCTGCTGGCTGGGCGCCAGGTCGGCATGTTCTACCTGGTGTGCTACCTGCGACAGGGCGACCGGGTGTTCGAGACCTACTGGACGAACGGTCGCGGCGTCGAGGTGATGTGCCCCAGCTACGGGCTGTTGGACAGGATCGTGTATGGGCGGCAGGAAACCTGGGAGGACTCGCCCGCCGGCTGGCCGCAACGGTGGGAAAAAAACACCGGCGAACCCAACGCCTACCGCACCAACGGACGTCCCATCGCCCAATGGTCTCGGCTGGCGGCCGGACGCTCCGACGACCTTGGCACGAGCGCCACCGCCACACACGGCAGCTAAAACCAGCCGTGACCTCTCGATCAGCACCGACGCGATGGTGGCGCGCAGTGCGGTGGCCAGTTCCCTCTCTCCATTCGGAGCAGAAAGGAGGCCAGCTCCGTGAACCGGTCAGGGGAGGCACTCAACCCGAGCTAGCCTCCGGCTTGGAGCGGGGCTGGCCGTGATCAAAGGGAAACAGTTTATTTAAGAACAGGTGTATGATGCATATGCAATTAGAACGAGAGCATGTTCTTTTTCTCCCGACGCTGCTGATCCTAGCCGCGGTGTCGTGGGCGCTGCTGATCTGGCAGGCCGGTATGATGAATGGTATGGGTCTCACCATGGGCATGGGAATCGGGTTGTTCCTGGCAATCTGGATGGTCATGATGGTCGCGATGATGTTTCCCGCAACAGCCCCGATGAACCTGGCTTTTGCGCGAGTCCAGCGTGAGAGGCACGATGACGAGCATACCTTTGTCCCTGCTTGGATCTTCGTTGGCGCATACCTGCTGATCTGGACGCTCTTCGGGGGACTGGCGTACCTCGGCGCGAACGCAGCCTCGGAACTGGCTCGAACCGTTCCCTGGCTCATGATGAACGCGACCCGGATCGGCGGCGGCATCCTCGTCTTGGCCGGACTCTATCAGTTCACGCCCTTCAAACGCATCTGCTTGGCGAAATGCTGCATGCCCCAGCAATTCATGCGTGATGGATGGCGTGACGGTCGCGTCGGTGCCTTTCGCATGGGCCTCTCTCATGGTCTCTCTTGCCTGGGAGCGAACTGGTTGCTCTGTGTGCTGCTCTTTCCTCTGGGCCTCATGAATATCGCAGCGATGGCCGTGCTGACCGTGCTGATCCTCGCGGAAAAGGTTTTTCCACAAGCAGAGCGCATTGCCTGGATAGTGGGGCTGGCTTTGATCCTCTACGGGACGCTCGTGATCGTCGTGCCCGCTGCGCTCCCGACTTAGTGGCGCAGGCATGTAACGGGGAGGCACGCACACAACTGGGGAGATGGACGAGCCAGGTGACCAGAAGCTCGCGTGTTGGACAGAAGCAGATGGGAGCGCTTTCTGCGATGTTCCTTTCACGGAAGTGCCGACATCTGTCCCCAAATTAATAGGGATTATCATTGACACGAGAGCCGAAAGGCATGACACAGAGTGGCTTCAGTGTTCTCTTTTTCGATTGGCAATGACCTTCCTGGTGTCAATTTCGTTGGGGGCCTAATAGACCTGGTTGAGTGACAAGTGCATACTGCTTCTTCTACCGGGACCGTCCTCCTCGACCGGCTTCACCAGCCAATAGCCAGGTCGAGGAGGACGGTACTCTGCTCCAAACGTGAGGAGGTGTAAATCCCAACATTATTCGGCTCACCCGCACTTTGCGTGAATCCAAAGGAGCGAAGAAGACTTGTGTTGGTAGTAGCCCACTGCTCAAGCCTATCGAAGTAAACTGAAACCCAGTTAATGCTAGAGCTTTCACGCAAAGTGAGGAAGAGCCATTATTCTGGCAAAAATCCAACAATTATCCTGGTGAGCAGGTTGTTTGAGATAGCGTGCCCTCCAGGATAATTATTGTAAAAGCGACCAGTTTAATGGCTCATC
>DATAYF010000005.1:0-7083 GCA_036272735.1 Ktedonobacteraceae bacterium | reverse complement strand
TTTCTCATTCTGGCGCAAGCGACGCATGCGCACGGTAGGAAATCCACTCATATTTATCCTTTCGAGCGTAAAACCCTGGGCTTGAGCCCCAGGGAGAGAAGCGAGTCCGTGGATGGCGGCTTGGCATGGAATACTCCCCTGCTTGACGCTCTAGAACTTCTGTGCTCTGCTTTCAGCTGTTCTCTTGCACACGAACAACGCAATCCTGTGTGGGCGTTTCACGGGCAATCGTTCCCGTGAGGAAAAGCAGGAACGGAGGACCAACGTGTTGTGTGCCAGTCACTACCTCAGGTCTTTTCCGTGCCCAGCAGCCACCTGTTGTGGTGTAACGAACACCGGGCGCGCACGGAGCCTTCAGGGGCCACCCTGAGAAGCCCCTGGCTTTCGCCGTGGGGAGTCGTCACCGAAGATGAGAAAGGGTCGTAATGAACAATTCCGAAGTACTCACGCCCGAACTTGCTGCCGATCTTTTACGGCAGCAAGAGGAGCTTCAACAGGAAACAGTAGCCGTAATGCAAGAGCTTGATCTGCTATCTGTGCTATCGCGTGCTGGAACAGCATTGCAGATTGGCAGTTCAGTTTTTGGTACGATGGTATGGCGTGATATCGATTTTTCTGTGGTGAGTCCTGATATGAGCATTGAGCACGCATTTGATGTAATGCGTCCGTTGCTTGTGCATCCTCGTGTGAAGCAGAGCCGTTACTTGAACGAGTTCGATGCTTTCTGTGAATCCGGTTTGCTTTACGATGAGCGTCTCTATTTTGCGCTGTGGTACCAATCGCAAGCAGGTATCGAGTGGAAGTTTGATATCTCTTTCTGGCGTAGCGCTGAGCGCAGTAGCGAAGCTGATCAGCTTCGCCTGATGCTCGATAGTTTGCATGCTGAAAACCGCCTGGCTATTCTCTGGATCAAAGATATCTGGTATCGTTTGCCGACGTATCGCCAACAAGTCTCAAGTATGGATATTTATGATGCGGTATTGCAGCATGGTGTGCGCACACCTGGAGAATTCGATGAGTATTTGCGTGCGCATGGAAAGCCTGCCCGTTTATCATTATAGAGATTTATCATTATGATGATGCACAAAAACAGCGCAAGCCATGCTGGTAATGACGAAATCGTTACCAGCATGACTTGTGCTGTTTGCATTGTCGTGCGCAAAACCTTCGTCGCGTTTTATGGGTGATTGGCAATAAACTTGTCGATCTGCTCGATCTCGCTATCGCTCAGGCGATACTCGGCGGCCATAACCATATCCTCGATTTGACTGGGACGGCGTGAGCCGACGATGGCAGCGGTAACGGCTGGATTGTGCAGTACCCAGGCGACAGCGACGACGCCCGCCGGGGCACTGTGCTCATAGCCAATCTCCGTCAATAAATTTGCCAGCGCCAGATTGCGTGATAGGCGTGGCTCCTGGTATTCAGAGTCGTTTCTACGCCAGTCGTCATTGGGCATATTTTTGATGCGATCCGGTGTCATCTGCCCGGTCAGCAGCCCCGAGGCCATCGGCGAATAGACGATGACACCAATGTTTTTTTGCTGACAATAGGGGAGAATTTCCTTTTGTACATCAGGATGAATGAGCGAATAAGGCGGTTGAAGGGTCTCGACTGGAGCAATTTTTTCGGCGCGTTTGATCTGCTCGACGTTAAAGTTCGAGACACCAATATGGCGTACTTTACCCTCTTTTTTCAGGTCCACAAGCGCACACCAACCTTCTTCGACATCCTCATCTGGGTTCGGCCAGTGTATCTGGTACAGGTCAATCACATCGATATCGAGTCGTTTCAGGCTCGCTTCGGCCTCACGCTTGATCGAGTTGGCTTTAAGCGAATTGTGAATCTTCCTCTGCTCATCCCAAACGAGCGAGCATTTCGTAAAAATGTATGGTTTCTCGCGCCCCTTGATGGCCTTGCCAACAATCTCTTCAGAATGCCCCAGACCGTACTCGGCAGCAGTATCTATCCAGTTGATGCCCAGGTCAAGCGCACGCTTGATCACATCCATCGATTCCTGATCATCCTGTGGACCCCAGCCAGCTTCCCAATTGCCACCACCGATTGCCCATGCTCCAAGGCCAATGGGCGTAATTTCCATTCCTGTTTTACCAAATGGGCGTGTTTGCATCAGTAATCCCTTCTCCCTACACTTTATAAATAACGCAGTTCTCTGCTGACGCGTATGGTTACGTCGTTATCTTTTTTTACACGGATGAGAGAACATCGGAGTTTCATCGGAGCAGGTCGCGTTTTTTGCTATGGCGAAGTTTTTATCCTCTTCAACCGATCGTGATCACCCTTTTGCTGATCTCACAAAAATCGAGTCATCTGTCTATTTATAGCATTCCTGTGTTATAATTTGAAGCAAAATAGTACAGTATGAATAGAAATGGTTGTATTACATGACGGAAACGCCATTCATTCCACAAGTTATATCTGCACCACTTGATATGCACACGTTACGGGTCATTGCTGAGGCTACACCATTAAACATGTGGGTGGCCGATGCGCATGGGCACATTTACTACAATACTCAATGGCGTGACTACACGGGTCTCTCTTTTGAAGATTTACAAGACAATGGGTGGTTTGGGATCATCCATCCAGATGATCGAGAGGAATTCTCATGCGTCCGGCAATCTTTCTTGACGACCGGAGAAGACTTTCGCGTAGAGACGCGCCTGCGAAGAAAAGATGGTATCTATCGCTGGCATGCGTGTCGTGGTTCAGCTCAACGTGATAGTGACGATAATATTGTGCTGTGGGTAATGACCAGTTCTGATGTCGACGATAAAAGACGGGCAGAGCAGGCGGTAAGAGAGAGTGAATATAGGTTGCGTGCCCTGGTCGATGTTATTCCCCAATTTGTCTGGGTGCATCATCCAGACGGCTCCGCCGAATACAGTAACCAACGTTGCCGTGACTATACCAACATGACCTCTGAACAAATACGAGGGGACGGATGGATACAGAGTATGCATCCTGATGATCGACCACGCGTACTGAATGTGTGGCAGACTGGCGTCCAAACAGGTATGCCTTATGAAGTGGAGCATCGCATACAGAATGGTAGAACAGGAGAGTATCGCTGGTTCCTTGTGCGAGGGATGCCATACAAGGATGCGCAAGGTACGATCCTGCGATGGTTTGGTACTGGCACCGATATCGATGCGCAGAAACGGACGGAGGAAGCCTTGCGCCAGAGCCAGCAGCTGGCGCACACATTCATGAATTCGAATATTATTGGGATCTTTCTCGCCGAGGAGGATGAGGTTGTAGAAGCCAATGATACCTTTCTCCGCATGACTGGATATACACAGGACGATTTGTATCGTCGAGAGATAAACTGGGCTCGTATGACGCCTCCAGAGTATACCACGCTCACCCAGCAAGCGCACCAGGAACTCACGCTTCGCCAGTATATGACGCCGTATGAGAAAGAGTATGTGTGTAAAGATGGCAGTCGCCTTCCTGTTTTAGTGGGCGCTGTCACCTTACAACTCAATCCGCTCCAAGTTATCAACTTTGTGCTTGATAATTCTGCGCGCAAGGAACTGGAACAGCGCAAAGATGACTTTATCAGCATGGCGAGCCACGAACTCAAGACGCCGCTTACTTCATTGAAGGCACTCATCCAACTACAACAAAGGAAGCTGGCAAGGCACAACGTACAGGACGCGGCGACCACATTGACGAAGATGGATACCCAGGTGGATAAGCTGACCCGGCTGATTGGCGAACTGCTCGATGTCTCGAAAATCAACGCGGGGCGTATGGAGTGTGCGCAGGAGCCGATTGAGATTGACGAGTTGCTTGGCGAGATTGTGGAATCCCTCCAACAGACAACGGAAACGCATCGTATCGTTGTGCATGGCACGGCACGAAAATCTATAGTGGGTGATCGTGACCGGCTGGGGCAAGTCTTCACCAACCTGATCACCAACGCCATCAAATATTCACCCCAGGCCGACACAGTCGAGGTGGACGTTACCTCATCAGACGAGATGGTCACGATCAGTGTACGCGATTTTGGCATTGGCATCCCAAGCGAGCAGCGCACCAAAATATTTGAGCGTTTTTATCGGGTGCACGATGTACACGATCCCACGTTTAAGGGGCTGGGCATTGGATTGTACATTTCCGCAGATATCGTGAAGCGTCACGGTGGGAACATTAGCGTTGAGAGCGTATTGGGGAAAGGGTCAACGTTTCAGGTGACGTTGCCGCTGACGAGGCAAAGTGAACGCTGATCTTGAGCGCATATATTACTAAACCAACTGCTAGCGCCATCATGACTATCGCGAGCACTAATCCACCACCACCACCACCAGGCCCGGCGGCATACAAACCCTCACTGGCAGCGAATTGAGGTACGCCGAGCCATATCCCGATGCTACATAGCAGCGTTGAGATGAGCGTGATGCCCATGCTTAGAGCGTGCTTTGTTAATCGAGAGAAGCTGGAGCACAGCGCGTGAGGGGTGTGTGGCTCATTGGCTTCGCGGTCTTGCTCCTTCCTCTGGAGAGATGCGGAGAAAGAGAGCTCCTCGCGCATGGGAAAGCGGAGGAGCAGACATTTGTGCTATCCTAAAAGGATGAGCACCCACTACCCTAGCAGCTTGTCCGATGCCGAGTGGGCCTACCTCCAGCAGCAGTTGCCACTCCAAAGCAAACGAGGCAGGCCACCCATCCACTCGCTCCGGGCAATTTTCGACGCGATCTTCTACGTCTTGCGAACCGGCTGTCCTTGGCGCTACCTACCCACCAACTTTCCGCCGTGGCAGACGGTCTTCTATCACTTCCGACGCTTGCGTCTCACAGGGATCTGGACCCGCCTCCTCCGCGTGCTCCACCGAGCGGAACGTGAACGACAGGGAAGGAATCCGCACCCAAGTGCGACCATCATGGATGCTCAAAGTGTGAAAACAGTTGAGGAGTCTGCTGGCATCAGCGGCTTTGATGCTCACAAGCATGTGAAAGGGCGCAAGCGCCACATGCTGGTGGATATGCTGGGCATTCCGATCTCAATCTACGTCACCGAAGCCGATGTCCACGACACACGAGGGGCGCGTTGTCTCCTCGCCGGACTGAAATGCTTTGTGCCACGTCTGAAGAAAATTTGGGCGGATGCCGCCTACCGCGGCCAGGAATTGGCTGCTTGGTGCCAAGCTGAGGGCGGCTGGGATCTGGAAGTGGTGGAACGCGCACCCGGCCAGCGTGGATTCAGCATCCAACCTCGCAGATGGGTAGTGGAGCGTTCACTTTCTTGGATTTCTCGCAACAGAAGAATGAGCAAAGATTACGAACGAAAGGTCCAAACGAGTGAAACACTCATCCAAGTGGCGATGATTCGGCTGCTTCTCGCTCGTGTGGGGAGGAGCCACTGATCTGTTTCCAAACGCTCAAGCATTGATGCGTCGAGCAGAAGAAAGCGAAAGGCTCTCTTTATGAGTTTCTTAACCATTTCAGATGTGACCCGGCGGCGATTTATTCTAGGACGGCAGGGATTATATACGGGGCGGAGGTTTCGAGGATACGCGGGGATGTGTGAGGCGGTGCGCGATGGAGGAGTAGTGCAGGTAGACCCGCTCTCGGTAGTAGCGCAGAGCCAGGATATTGTGCTGTATGGGCGGGTGTTGGAATACGAGCCGGCTCTTTTGAGGCGAGCTTTGTATACGGATCGGCTGTTGTTCGAGTATGGCGGTGCGGTGACAGTTCTCCCGATGGAGGAGTTGCCGTACTGGCGTGTGGCGATGGCGCGCAAACGGCTGGAGCCTCGCCGTGCTGAGTTTGCCGCTGCGTATGCCGATCTGATCGAGCAGGTCTACACAAGGATCGTCGAGCGTGGGCCGCTCTCGGCACGCGATTTCGAGAGCAAGGAGATCTCCACGACGGGGCAAACGAAGGGGAGCTATCGCTCTGGCAAAGCGGTGAACCAGGCGCTCTATTATCTGTGGCTGGCGGGCGAGATTATGACGCACAGCCGCAGGAGACTTGAGCGCGTCTACGATTTGCGCGAACGCATCGCACCCGCCCAATTCGCTCACGCAGCATCAGAAGAGGAGGCCGAGGCGTTTTTCGAGCTGGAAGTGCTGCGGGCCTATGGCCTGATGAGCGTGCGCAGTTGGCGTCTCGCCTTTGCTGGCGATGCCCTCAGATCAGTGGAGAAGGCCGAGACTGCGGCGCGGCTGGCGAGGTTGGTCAAAGAGGACAAGATTGTACAGGTGGCGTTGCTGGATGATGCCAGAACCGAGTATTTCGTGCGCACCGAAGATTTTTCCCTGCTCGAACGGCTGCACGCTGGAGAGATTCCTGACGAGTGGAGCCCCTTGGAGACATCCACCAGCGAGGAGGTGATCTTCCTGGCCCCGCTGGACATCGTGAGCGCACGGGGTCGCGCCTTGTCCCTCTTCGGCTTTGAATACCTGTGGGAGGTCTACAAACCGCAGGAGAAGAGACGCTGGGGCTATTACACCTTGCCAATTCTCTATCAGGATACGCTGGTGGCGCGCGCTGACCTCAAACTGGAACGCGAAACCAGGAAGCTGGTGGTGAAAGGCTTCTGGCTAGAGGATCATCTCACCATTGATGATGCCTTTCTCCTCGCCCTCACGCGTGGGTTCCAACGGTTCATGCAGTTTGTCGGAGCGCAGGAATTGGATGGAGCGATGCTTTCGCCGGAAAAGGTGCACGAGGGCGTGCTGGAGAGGATACGGATGTGTTGAGAACGCGTGTGTTTGGGCTATGCCACGCTCGGAGGCAACAAGCTGGTGCAGAGGTATACGCTGCTACAGCGGTCTTCATAAAGACTGAACCATGTGACAAAATAAGGATATGCGAGCATATTCACAAGACCTACGGCACCGAATTTTACACGCGGTTGACCAGGGAATGACGCGTGCAGAGATCATCCAGCTCTTTGCGGTGTCTCGATCCACGATCAAGCGCTACCTGAAACTGAGACGCGAGACCGGTGATGTGAAGCCCAGGGCCATCCCAGGGCGCCCATCCGAGATCGGGGCTGCGTTGCAGGCTGGACTGCTCCTGCAACTCGACGCGCACCCCGATGCAACGCTCATCG
>DATAYF010000004.1:0-3815 GCA_036272735.1 Ktedonobacteraceae bacterium | reverse complement strand
CGGCTCACCTGGAACGATTTGGGTCGCCGACCAGGTCATCGTATGATCCCGTAGGATGGTAATATCGCGAGCATCGATAATCGTCTCGTGGGCACATTTCAGCACAGCAATATCGCCACTAAATACTGGCTGATGCATTGTTGTGACCAGAGCATCAGCCTCAAATGCGGGCATACCTGCACGCCGGAGAATTTCTAGCGCAGCCCCGGACTGACCTTGTCGCGCTAGCTCGTTACATTGAAAAAATTCCTCCTGGCTTATTTCAACCGAGCTTCTGGTCGGAAGTACTTCTGGTAGTTCAAGGATCTGCACAGCGCGGGCAAGCAGCAGAGGAATATCGGGAATTATAGCCAGGCGATGAGTGCCCTCTGTAGGAAAGGTTTGCTCTACAATCCCTTCGTGTGATTGATAGAGTAAGAAGAGTTGTGGGCCAAGGGCCTGGACATGGCGCACGACGAGAAAAACGATCTGTGGATAAGCAACGATCCTTACCAGTTTGAGCAGATCAGGTCGTGGCTGATCGTCTCTATCGAGCAGGTCACGTTGTCCTAGCTGTACTATTCCTTGCTTCACAACTGCTCTGTGCTCCTCTTCATCCAGTGGAAACAGCTTTTCCCGCGCGATACCGACAATCGCGCGGGCATCAACCGCCTCTAGCAAGGCGAGGAACTCTGCGCGTTCCAAAAGTAGTTCATACATACGTTGCCTATCTAGAAATGTGTCGTTTTTGTTCTAGCCAAAGTTAAAAGTTAAAGCCGATGGAAACGAAAGGTAGCTTGATCTCTGTGTGCTTTCCGATCTCAAAGCCAAGCTCGGCTTTCAAGCCTACCGTTGCATTTACCCCTATGTTCTGACCAGCTATGTCCACGCCAGCACTGCCCGTGGCGCTAATAAGAGAGCCGCCAATATCGGCTCCAATTGAGCTATTGCGTATTCCCAACTGGCCGTGAACCTCGGGTCCCATCACATTGCCAGACCCGGCCAATCCCAATTGTTGCGATCCAAGGACAGCCTGGTTGGTGATACTGAACAGATCGGCCCCGCCCCCAATGCCAGCATTAAAGCCGTCCTTCCCCTGCCCAAAGTTGGCGCCAAAATTATAATCTCCTCCGGTAAACGTGGTCGTATCGGAACCCCATGTGCCCTGGTTCTGACTTAGCGTCTTCTGGTATGCATCCCCCTGCCAGGAGGGACCAATACTCCAACCCGCAAGTTTTCTGTCCTTCTTGGCAGCATGTTTTCCGCCTTCCGGTTTAGCATGTTTTCCGCCTTTGCTCGCTGCCCTGTCGTAGGTATACAACCCCGACCTTTTGCCCTTGATCGCAAAGCTGCTTGCTCTCCCGACAATGGCCGTATTAAAGATTGCCACGTCTGAATGAACCTGCTCCGCCCATCTTCCACAAATCCCCTGGATTTGCGCTGCTAGTCCAGTAGCCCCCGCCACTGCATTCCTGACATGCTGCTGATATTTCGGGTCGTGGGCATGGCTTCCGGGTTGCGCTTGTGCTACTAAAAAGGCCGCGGCGCCCTGGAACGCGGACGTTACTGCACCCATGCCGCTTTGAATCACGCTTTTGATATCCAGGGTTTCGGCGATCCCTAACAGATACGTATAGGGATACGAAGCGCTGCCATAGACGATAGCGATGTCGTCTCGGTAAGACGTGGAGGAGTCAGCATTTTGCAGTTCTCCATCGAATTGCTTTGATATGTCGTTCAGTGCATTGTGACAGGTAGTAGCGGCCTGGGACAGGCCATGCAGGGTATTCATCTGGTCTAAGGCGTCCGTGGTATTGTTTTTCACGCTGCCGTAAAAGGCCGATGCCCCCAGGCCATAAAACCCTACCTCGCCGGCGCCTTGCGTGACAAGGCTGCGACTATCTTTTTGAAGTTTTTCGTTCGCCCCCTGGTATTTGCCAGTAATACCTTGTATCTCCCCGGCCAGGCTACTCAAGGAGCTACAAAATGGTTGCACGAGATTCGTGAGCGGTGTGTCTGCCATTGATTATGCCTCCTGCATCGATAATCTTCCCGCGCATGGGATCAATTGCTTACTATCAATGTCCTAATAACGATTTCAAGGGCACATTCTTATAAAAAGCGTATGCTCTTTGCGCGTCTGCCTGCTCCATTTCTGATGCGGCCCCACCGAGCAGGTGCCCAATGGAGACACGCTGCGCCACAAGGTCGTTCAGCGCCTTCTGACTATTATCCGCGAACGTTTTCAGCGAACCACGCACCGGGTCAGGCATCCCCTGATAGGTGCTCTCGAAGTTGTGCCAGAACGCATTTGTCTCGCTGGTTAATTGGTCGGCGTCATTGCTAATCGTGCTTCCCGCCTGGCTTATTCGGGCGGGCACATACACGACGCCGCCACCTCCAGAACCAATATGCATAATAACCATCTGCTTTCTAAAACGTGGTAAAACATGTTCACCACAGTTCTCGTTACTGCACCTGGACCGGACAGGAAGCCTCTATGACCTCTACGCTGTTTTGATCCTCATGCAGCACACCGCACTCACGTTGAGTGTATGGCCCACGCCGGGCAATAAACCTCATCAAAATGTTGACTGCGCTATTCTCATTGCGGTCCATGATGAGTCCACATTCCACACAGCAGTAGGTGCGTTTCCAGAGCGGCATCTTTCGTAAATGCCCACAACCGGAGCACATCTTACTGGTATTTCTTTCATCTATGAATTGGAGGTCTTTCCCGTACAACTGACGTTTGTACACATCTGCTAAGAGTTTGCCATAGACGTACTCTAATTCAGGATCGTATTGCTTGCTCTGCTGCAAGGAGCGTTTGGCTTCGGCAAAATGCCACTGCTCACCGTCGCGCAAATGCATGACCTGCCAGTTGTAGAGGGCGCGACACTTGCTTTGCATGAACTCAAGAGTAGCAGCATCTTGCTCACTGACTTCAACCTTGATCTTTTTGCAGAGCAGCATCAGACTTCCCTTTCTGAACTCGTTCAAGCTCTTGTGTGACTAAGCGATCAAGAGTATCAAGCATTTTTTCATCCAAGATGGCTGCAAGGATTTTAAGTTTGTGCTGCATATCCTTATGTACACGTAAATTAACGTATTGCATGCGCGCATTATACTATTTGCACGCATATACGTCAAGCAGCAAAAATGGGTACAAGGAGGATATATTTGAGTATGCTTACGCATGTTTTCAATAACTGTTGCGTACTCCTTTTTGACTACAAAATATTTATCAGGGCGCATTTATGTATAGGATTGTGGTAACCATTTGACGGGATCTCCCGAAAGAAGCATAACATACACATGTATGATTTGGGAACCGTTATAAGCGCTTCGGGACTTTTTATCCATTGGTTTAGGCTATGATTGATGGCTGAGACCTCCCCCGGCATGAATGCGCGGGGGTTCCTGTTGCTCACCCAACGCTTCCGATCTCTCCCATGGGAGAAACCGGCTCTTGGTGGGGATAGGCCCAGACTTTCGAGCCGACGCGCTCTGGCACGGGCAGCTTTGCCAGAAGCCACCACGCCCATGCTTCGGGGCAAGACATGCCCTTCATTTGCGCGTTGTTGCAGATCCTCCATCACGGCTTGCAGGCGCGGCTCCGCACCTTCCCAGTCCGACTGGGTGACAGAGGGGATAATCTGTTCATGTTCCAGATGAGCAAGCCGAGAAGGCCGAGTACAGATCGCGTTGCACAGGCCCACAGCCACAGGGGCAGCGGTGCCAGCGCTGCGATCTGGGTTTCTTGACGTAGGCTCCGCAGGCATGACAATATTGACTCAATTTCGTCTTGAAGGCAGAAACTTCGCTCAGGGTGC
>DATAYF010000003.1:0-5447 GCA_036272735.1 Ktedonobacteraceae bacterium | reverse complement strand
CATGCAATTGCGCAAGCCGTATCTCCCCGTCGTCAAAAAAGTCAGGATAACTCAAGAGCAGAAGCACTTCACCAATTTTGTACAAAAAAGCAATAACGTAAGAAATGCTTTCATGATTGATGACGTGGAAGCAATCGCTGATCGCACGCTTTTGTTGATCGACAATATCTATGATTTCTGGTGTATAATGCAAGAGATTGCCATGACATTGAAACAAGCTGGTGCGTCTGTTATTTTTTATCTCACGACATGAATGTGATCAGTGGAAATGCGAAGGGCGTTGACCGTTCCGCGCTTGAAGGAGTGATGCACGAGCACGACTATACCACAGTGATCTTGCCACATGGTATCCATAAACTCAGCAAAGTGCAGATGAGTAACTTATTGCCAGGTATTGAGGATAAGAAGGTGTTGTTGTTGAGCCAGTTTCCTCCGAATGCTTCCTGGCTGGTCAGCCGAGCGATGGAGCGTAACCATGTCGTTACCGGCCTTGCGCAGATGGTAGTGGTGGCGCAAGCCGATGGGAAAGGCGGAACATGGGAAGGGGCGAATAATGCCCTGTGTCAAGGGCGTCGTCTGTATGTTTGCCAGAATCAGAACGGTGATTTGTTGCCTGGTAACGCGCTGCTGATTGAAAAAGGCGGGCATGCTTTGTCGTGGCCCGCTGAGAGCCTGGATGACCTTTTGTTACCGCTAGTGAAAGAGATCGACGCTATTCAGGATAAACAGCAACGAGCGTCCCTTCCACCTAATCAACTCTCTCTACTAGCCCTGCCTGAAATGTAGTAGTGACACAATGCCAAACACAACCATAGATATGCAAGGGCGAGACCTGATTATTGTGCCGCCCGACGATTGCTCACAACTCTCACTGGCTGAGTTGCGGCAGCGACTATTCGGCTCGCATCTCGCTTCCGAGGTACGGACGCACATGAAGCTGGATAAGCGCCAGCACTTTTTGCGCACGAAGCCGATGTACCTGGGCGCGATCAAGCAGGCGCTCCATTCGCAAGCTACATCATTTACACTCACCTTTCCCGAACGGCCCACGCTTCCCTGGCCGACGGTGCTGGCACGCGAACCGCGCCCCTACCAGTCGGAGGCGTTGACGCACTGGACGACCGAGGGAAGCGCGGGTGTTGTCGTACTGCCAACAGGAGCAGGCAAGACCTTTGTGGCGGCGATGGCAATTCACGAAATGGGCTTGTGGACGCTGGCGGTTGTGCCTACGATTGATCTGTTGCAACAGTGGCGCGAGCAGTTGAGCACACTGCTCACGGTCCCGCTGGCAGAAATTGGCATCTTTGGCGGTGGTGAAAAAGAACTCAAGCCACTCACCGTCATCACCTACGATTCCGCTGCCCTTTATCCACGCGAACTACGCAATTTTGGCCTGCTTGTTTTTGACGAGTGCCATCATCTGCCCGCGCCGACCTATCGTTTGATCGCAGAATGCGCGTTTACGCCGCTGCGCCTCGGGCTGAGCGCGACCCCCGAACGCAGCGACATGTTGCACGCCGACCTGGCGGAACTGATCGGCCCTGAAGTGTATCGTCGCTCGCCTGCCGAATTGATGGCGGGGCGCTACCTGGCGCAGTACACGGAGCAACGCGTCGAGGTAGCGTTGTCGGCGGAGGACGAGCAGCGCTATGCCGAACAACGCCGCGTGTATCGCGCGTTTTTGCAACGTCGGCACATCATCATTCATAGTCCCGAAGATTTTCAGCAAAAGGTGATTTATACGAGCGTGCGCGATCCAGAGGCGCGTGCCGCGATGCTGGCATGGCGAGAAGCGCGCAACATCTCCATGAATGCCCCGGCGAAATACGCCGAGATCGAGCGTCTGCTCTGCCAACATCGTACCGACCAGGTCATCCTCTTTTCTGAGTATAATACGGTCGTTGATGAGATCAGTCGCCGTTTCTGCCTCCCCAATATTACCTACAAGACGCCGCCGGAAGAACGCCGCGCTATATTGGAGCGCTTTCGTAGCGGACAATACAGCAAGCTTGTGACCGGGCGCGTACTGAACGAGGGCGTGGATGTACCGGATTGCCGTGTTGCCATTATCGTGAGCGGCAACAGTACCAAACGCGAGTATATTCAACGCCTGGGCCGGGTGTTGCGGCCCAAAGAAGAGCAGGCCATCCTCTACGAATTGATTACCAGTGGCACCACCGAAGAGTCCATCGCGCAGCGTCGGCGCTAAACAGCGGTCTTCTCTCACCTTTTTCAAAGGCAGAAGCGTATAGATTATTGTATGCTTGCTGTCATCTCTATGATGAGAGAGAATAGAAAGATTTTAGAAGGAGCAGATCATGATTGTTTACCAGCAACAGCCATTGAACGTTGGTACGCCGCCGGGTCTGTTGCGCCGTTCGTTTATCACGCCAACGCGCCACTTTTTTATTCGCGAACACGGGACGCAACCCACAGTGAATGAGGACAGCTATCGTCTGCTAATGAATGGCCTGGTGCAGCGCCAGATGGAACTATCGTGCGCCGAATTGCGTATGCGCTTCCCCGCTCACACCATGAGCGCGACGATTGAATGTGCGGGCAATCGTCGGGACGAATTAACCAGCGTGCGACCTATTCCGGGAGAAGTTCCCTGGGGTGCGGGTGCTATCAGCACAGCTAACTGGCGAGGTGTGTTGTTACGAGACGTGCTCAGTGCCGTAGGTATTGGCGAGGGTGCTTACTATGTCGCGTTTGTTGGCATGGACGAGGCGCAAATGGAAGGGCAGCAGCATAATTTTGGGAGCTCGATTACGCTTGAGCGGGCGCTATCCACCGACGTTCTGCTCGCGTACGAGATGAATAATGAGCCGTTGACGCCGCAGCATGGGTTTCCGTTGCGTGTCATTGTGCCGGGGTGTATCGGGGTCAAGAGCGTCAAATGGTTGCGTAGTATCACGTTACAGGAGCAACCATCCACCAACTATTTCTATGCGCATGATTACAAGCTCTTCCCGCCGGACGTTACCAAGGAAACTGCTGACTGGAATTGTGGCAAAGTATTAGAAGAAATTCCTCTCAATTCGGTAATCTGTGATCCACAAGCAGGCCAGACATGTAAAGCCGGACCGCAGCGTATTCAGGGCTACGCGCTCACCGGTCAAGGTGCCTCTATTGAACGCGTCGAGCTGTCCACGGATGGTGGCGTGCACTGGCTAACGACGAATATTGTCGAGCGATCTGATCCCTGGGCCTGGTGTCTTTGGGAGGCGAACGTAGACCTTGCCCCTGGTCCATGCCAGCTTGTCGTACGTGCATGGGACACGCGCCAGCATACGCAACCCGAAAGGATGGAGCCGCTCTGGAACTTCAAAGGCTACGTAAATAACGCCTGGCACCGCGTACAAGTGCAGGTGGTGTAATTGCTTATGGCTAAGTGTTGCTCTTGGCAGGCTTTTTTAGGAACCAACTTGCAAGCCAGATTGCACCCGTGTTGAGCAAAATGAACAACGCGGTGAACATCACCCCGGATATGTTGAGCATAAACAAGGTAATAAATATCCAGACACCGTAGAGGAGGGCAAAGGCAACGGGCAGGGATAATGAGGCCAGAAGCCAGCGCTTTGCCAGGATCAAAGCAAGAGTGCTGAAGATCCAGACAGCAAGCATGGTGGCAGGCCAGAGGAGGATGAAGGCAACGGTTCTTCCCTCCATTGCCGCGCCAAAATCTTTTCCGCCTGTCGTCATGCCGACACCGAACCAGACGAGGCTGAGGAGTACCGACCCCAGAGCGAACGATAGTAACGCCAGAACGGTGAAGAGTATTTGGAAGATGCGCAAAGGACCTTGGGTATTGGCTGCTTGGAGTGTGGCTAGCTGCTGGTTCATTTTCTTCTCCGATATGGTATTCTGTCCCATCTTGGTGATTGAACACACCTTTCTCGCGGAACAGGTCTATATCAAGAGTATGCGAAAACAGCAGGGGGGAGAAGGGTCATTTGACCCATAAATGAAGCATGGGATCTGCATGCGCTTGCAACCCCCCCCAATTCCATTCCATTCCATTACGCCTTCGCAAGGTTCAGGCTGGCAAGATACTGTGACTCCACATACGCCTGGTACGCGCCCGCCGAACCGAGGATAGGCTGTGGTCCCTGGTGTGGTGGGATGGTGCGGCCCGTGTAGGTGTCGGCAGAGAGCTGCTGAAGTTGCAGCGTGGTATTGGCGATCTTGGAACTGGACATGCTGGACGCCTTGATGATGGTCGTAGCATAACCCCGAAGCTGTTGTACCCAGGCGCGCAGGTCGGTAATGGCGTTTTCGACGTTTTGCATGTGCTGTAAAATCTCTCCGTCGGTTGCTGTCGCCGTGTTACTCTGCTTTAACTGTGCCAGGTGTGCCGCCAACGTATCGATATAGCCGGGCTGCTTCGGTGAAGAGAGCAGTCCAACCTGGGTGTTCAGCAGGGCAGGTTCTTGTGCCGGGAGGTCCCCACTGCTTCTGGCGTACGCGGTCCCATCGATAAGTTCGATGATACGAACCGCCTGGCGCTTTGCCAATTGTGGGTCTTGCGTGCGCGAATCTACAACGCTCCCCGCTTTGTCGTTCATTGATTTAATGGTATCGAGTAGCCCTTTGACCACGCTCTGATGACCTGGGAAATTGGGTGTAACATAGAGAATGGTTTGCAATTGGCGAAGGACGTTCGCATCAAATTGCCCCTGGTAAACAACCGTGCCCCCTGGTGTAGTGGGGTGGGCCCCGGTGTCTTCAAGCGTAATTTCAACACCCTGGGTAATGGCTAGCAGGTTGGCGTGGTTGCCATTACCAGTATAGAGCAACGAACTCGCGTTATTCTGCGTGGTGAATTGGCCAAGTGGCTGTAGCTGATTGTGGGTGGTTTTGAGCCAGGCCATGTAACTTTTGCCGTTGGGGGGCGCTTGCGTGTTTTGCAGGTCGAAGCGGAGTTGGTCATTGAAGCCCAGGGCATCGTCCTGGAAAAATACGCGAGCAATTGGTTTGGGGGTAACCGTTGCCTGTGCGGCTGGTCGGTTATGCAGTAAACTCGCGCCTATGACGCTTCCGATGACGACGAGCAGGAGGAGCAATGAGGCCACAACGACAGGTAACGGTACCTCGTTGACGCTGCGGCGCTTGAGCGGTGGCAGCACCTGGGATATGTTCTGTGTTGGCTGCTCTCGTTTTGGCTCTGGAAAGACTTGTGGTACCATGGGTGGCAAGGATGGCGTTTGTAGTGGTGCCGCGTAGAACTGATCGACCGTAGGCGGTTGCACTGCTGGCCTTGGAATCATCGCCCTGTGTTGAGCCGTGACAATGGTTGGTGGAATTGGTGGAGTGGGTTGGGTTGCTGTATGCTCTGACGAGTTCGAGTGTAACCCTGAGAGTGAGGCAGGGATGTTGAGCGGCCTGGTTTGTATGGGATGGGTGGGACGTGGAGACCTGGGGGGATTGCTGGCAGGCGGTTGCGC
>DATAYF010000002.1:0-2632 GCA_036272735.1 Ktedonobacteraceae bacterium | reverse complement strand
GTTCTGCTGTAGCGGATGCAAACGGGACGGTCTTGTATCTCTCAGAGGTACAAGTACGTAACGATATCGCTGAGACGATGAAGGAACGGGCCAGGACACGCCGCAATCGCCGGAACAGAAAAACACGCTACCGTCCCGCCCGCTGGCTCAATCGCAAAAATTCCATCAAGCAAGGACGTTTCTCACCAACCATGAGAAGCAAGATTGACACGCATCTACGAGAAATCCGCTTCGTACAGTCGCTCTTACCTATCACATCTATCGTGCTAGAAACAGGAACGTTTGACCCTCATGCGCTCAAAAATCCCGAAGTGTTGCAACACAAGTGGCTGTACCAGAAGGGGATCAACTACGGTTTTGCCAATACCAAAGCCTCTGTGCTCACACGAGATGGCTACACTTGTCAGCAGTGCAAAGGGAAGTCGAAAGACAAACGATTAGAAGTCCATCACCTTGTTTTTCGCAGCCAGAACGGGAGCGATGAGGAAGCGAATTTGCTCACCCTCTGCAAAACCTGCCATGATGGCCTGCATGCGGGAACGATCACACTGAAACGCATTGGCAAGAAAAAGGGACTCCTCTTGCATGCCACCCAGATGAATAGTATCCGTGTTCAATTACTACGGCGCGTTACGTGCGAGGAAACTTGGGGGTTTGTCACCAAAGAACATCGCATTCTGGCAGGACTGCCCAAAGAGCATATCTTTGATGCAACGATGATTGCGACACGAGGGGGAAAGCCACGCTTCTGCACAACCAACGTGCTTGTGAAACGCTGTGTGCCTGATGGAGATTACCAGCAGACGAAAGGTATTCGGAGTGAACAGAAAATCACGACTGGCAAGATCAGGGGATTTCGGAAGTTCGACAAAGTTTGTTACCTGGGCCAGGAGTACTTTATCAAGGGCAGAATGTCTGCTGGATATGCGATCTTGATGGACATATCTGGGAACAAAACCGGTTTGAAACCAATCCCCAAATTTGACAAGATGAAGAGAGTGAGCGCCCGATCATCATGGATGATGGTACAAAAAACCATGCCAAATCCCTCGTTATAAAGGAGTACCTGGGAATTATCTTCGTGCATTACACGTCCTTATGTTTGTATAATACAGAGGTAAATGCATTGTGCAAGGAGAATTTTTATGCTCATGGAGCACCTTTTCTGCCAACATTGTGGGGCTGCAAATCTACCAGGAAACGCCACTTGCCATAATTGTCAGCATGCTCTTGAGGATGTTGCAGAAACGCCACAACCAATCAATCGACCGATATTACAAGATCGCTACCGGCTATGCGAGCAAATTGGGACAGGTGGTTATGGAGCAGTCTATCGAGCAGAAGATCTACAGAAAAACCAGCGCACGGTAGCCATCAAAAGCATCAATCTCAAAGGACTCTCATCGCAGGAAATTATCGAGGCCACCGATACCTATAACCGCGAAGTTGGCCTGTTGACGACGCTAGCGCACCCGAACCTACCGCGCATTTATAGCCAATTCTCTGATACAGAGCACTGGTACGTCGCCATGGAATTTATTGCCGGAGAGACGCTAGAAGACTACTTCGAGAAGCAGCGTCTACGCAGCAGGCAACCGGGGCTGCCACTAGAAGAGATCATTGACATAGCAAGACAACTCTGTGATGTCCTTCACTACCTGCATAGTCAACAGCCACCGATCATCTTCCGCGATCTGAAGCCTGGCAATATCATGCTGACACCCAATGGAAAAGTCTACCTGATCGATTTTGGCATTGCCCGACGTTTTACGCCTGGCAAACGCAAAGATACCATCCCACTGGGATCACCAGGTTTCGCGGCTCCCGAACAATACGGCAAAGAGCAGACAGGACCCCAGGCCGACGTGTACAGCCTGGGCGCGCTCTTACATCACCTCTTTACAGGGCACGACCCAGCGGACAATCCTTTTTCCTTTTCATCGGTCGAGCTGGCAGAAGATGCATTACGTCAACAGCTAGACCTGCTTCTGGTAAAGATGGTAGAAAAAGATAGAAGCAAAAGGATTCAAGGCACTGAAGAGGTCAAACGCAGACTACAACACCTGGTTGCTATTCAAGAGGCTCTTCAACCGCAACAATGGCACGCCAATTATGCCACGCCCACTACACAACAGACATACAAAAAGCCGACCAAACACTCGCGCCGCGATGCAATGATTGCCTTCACGCTCGCGGGCTTCGGCATAGCAGTCATCGGAGGAGGCGCTGCACTCTCGGCATTAAGTGACGTGTATACAGCGACGCCAACGACCGCAGGGGGGATGCAG
Organism: Ktedonobacteraceae bacterium; assembly: GCA_036272735.1. Lineage (GTDB taxonomy): Bacteria > Chloroflexota > Ktedonobacteria > Ktedonobacterales > Ktedonobacteraceae > DATAYF01. The sequence goes on along the minus strand of DATAYF010000002.1, from coordinate 344 downwards.
CCAGCAGTAATGGCATCTTCACAGCGTCCTCCTATGAAGGTCATTGATCCGAGCACGCACACAAAATATCTATTCAAAGACCCTCAGGGAAAAGGCATTCGAGCAATCTCCTGGTGGCCCGATGGTCAACACGTCCTCACAGCAGCATATACGATGAACGTTTGGGAACTGCCAACACGCAAAATAATCCACACCTATGTGGATAGCGACAGGTTCCAATATACTGCCTCGCCCGATGGCAAGCAGGTCGCATTCGTCAATGGCCCCTACCTCATGATAGGCAATAGTATTACGGGACAGACAAAGCAGATCTACGCCGATAAGCAAAACCTCACCAATATCAT
>DATAYF010000001.1:0-9344 GCA_036272735.1 Ktedonobacteraceae bacterium | reverse complement strand
ATCGTCTCGGTAGCCCTCTACACGTTCGATCCCGACCTGCAAGTCAAACAAGCCAACGGCTACTGGTCCGAACTGACCAGCTACTGGCTATTTCTGTGCGCGGCCACGCTGATTGTGATTGTGCACGTGTTCGATGATATCAAAGGACTCAAGCCGCTCACCAAGCTGTTTTTCCAGACCGTGGCAATTTTGATTGTGCTTGGTCCGTGGGTTGATCGCTTTCATGGCGTGCTGCTGTTCGGTTTCAGCAATCCCCTCGGCTCCAGCGCGGCCAACGCTGCGACACCCTGGTATTTAAAACCGGAAATTACGCTATTTATTCACAGTACCCAATTTATCAATAGCCACGGCTTTATCTGGGCAGTCATTCCCTCGGTGATTTTTACCTGGTTCTGGATGGTGGGCATGATGAATGCGGTGAACTGGACCGATGGCGTGGATGGTTTGGCAACGGGCGTGTGTGGTATCGCGGCCCTGTTTATCGCCGTGACAAGCTGGATACTGGGGCAGCACACGATTGCGCTATTGGCAGCGATCTTTACCGGCGCGGTGCTCGGCTTCTTGCCGCATAACTGGAACCCCGCCAGGATTTTTATGGGTGATACCGGTTCGCAATTCCTGGGCCTGGGCCTGGCGGTACTCTCGATTATCGGTGGGGCGAAGGTGGCCCTGGCTCTGATGGTGATGGGCGTGCCCATTCTCGACATGGCCCTGGTCATCATTAACCGTGTGCGCCACGGCTACTCGCCTACACACGCCGACAAGACCCATCTGCACCACCGTTTGCTCGCCACGGGGCTGAGCCCACGCCAGATCTGCTACATCCTCTACGGTCTGACACTGATCTTCGGCATCCTGGCCGTGAACTTCCCACGCATCTACAAGTTGATCGGCCTGGCGCTGGTCTTTGTGACGATGGTCGTCTTGATTATCTGGCTCGATCATTTGCGGCGCAAACACACGGGCGACAGCGACGTGACGCTGATTCCATTGATACAAGAGGAAGACGGTACGGCAGAAGCTACCGCACCGCTACCTGACTCTCTTGATGTGCATGCAGACGCGCGGCTTCCTCGCTGAACAGCCGTTTGAGGTAGTGGCCGGTATACGAGGCCTCGATCTCCGCGACCTCTTCGGGGGTACCCTGGGCGATCACGCGTCCGCCCTTGTCACCCCCTTCTGGACCCAGGTCAATCAGCCAGTCGGCGCTCTTCACCACGTCCAGGTTATGCTCGATCACGACCACCGTATTGCCCGCGTCCACTAAGCGCTGCAAGACGAGCAGCAAGCGGTCAATGTCGGCAAAATGCAGCCCTGTCGTCGGCTCATCAAGGATATACAACGTGCGGCCCGTTGCCCTGCGTGACAGCTCTGTTGCCAGTTTGACGCGCTGTGCTTCACCGCCGGATAGGGTGGTCGCCGGTTGACCCAGACGCATGTAGCCAAGGCCCACGTCGTTCAGGGTCTTCATCTTGTTGTAGATCGATGGCACGTTGGCGAAGAACTCCACCGCCTCCTCGACGGTCATGTCCAGTATGTCGGCAATACTCTTGCCCTTATAGTGAATTTCCAGTGCCTCGCGATTGTAGCGTTTACCCTGGCAGACCTCGCACGGCACATACACGTCGGGCAGGAAGTTCATCTCGATTTTGACGATACCCTCGCCCTTACAGGCTTCACAACGCCCGCCCTTGACGTTAAACGAGAAACGTCCCGACGCATAGCCACGAATGCGCGACTCTGGCACATGGGCGAACAGGTCGCGAATTGCCGTGAAAGCATTGGTGTAGGTCGCCGGGTTCGAGCGCGGCGTGCGACCAATCGGCGACTGGTCAATATCGATCACCTTATCCAGCGCTTCCAGCCCCTCGACGGCATCGTGCGCTCCCGGTTTGTCATGCGCGCGAAAGAAGGTATGGGCCAGCTTACGATACAGAATATCGGTGATCAGTGTACTTTTGCCGGAGCCTGAAACACCAGTAATCGCTACGAACTTGCCAAGTGGCAACTCGACATCGATGTTTTTCAGATTATTCTCGCGTGCATTGCGAATGAACAGGGCGTTACCATTCCCTGCTCGTCGCTCGCCCGGTATCGGAATATTCTTGCGATGCGCCAGGTAGTCGCCGGTGAGCGAATTGGGGTTCGCCATCACCTCAGCATAGCTACCAGTGGCAACGATATGCCCACCGTGCTCACCCGCGCCGGGACCCACATCGATGATATGATCGGCGGCGCGCATGGTATCTTCGTCATGCTCGACCACCAGCAAGGTATTGCCCAGTTCGCGCAGACGTTGTAGGGTCGCAACCAAACGTGCGTTATCGCGCTGATGCAGGCCGATGCTCGGCTCGTCCAGGATGTAGAGCACGCCCATCAGTCCCGAACCGATCTGCGTCGCCAGGCGAATACGTTGCGCTTCACCACCCGACAGCGTGGCAGCCGCACGGTCAAGCGTCAGGTAATCCAGGCCCACATCGATCAAGAACTGTAAACGGCCCTTGATCTCTTTCAAGACCTGGCGGGCAATCATACGTTCGCGGGCGGTCAGTGCCGTCAAAACGAGTGGCCCCTGCTCTGGAATTTTGGCGAGCGGATCACCAAGCAGCGAACCATTGCCGTTCTTCTTCTTCCCGTTGCTATGGGTGGGAATCGCCAGAGTCGGGGGCAGAGCCGCTACATCAGCCTCCAACTCATTGAAGTAGCGCTGGGTCATGGTAATCGAGAGACGCGTCACCTGAACGACGTTGCGTCCACCAATGGTCACGGCCAACGCCTCTGGCCTGAGACGAGCACCATGGCAATCGGGACAGATGCGCGAGGACATGTAGACCTCGATATCCTCACGAATGCCTTCGCTGTCGGTCTGCTTGTAACGTCGGTCAAGGTTGGGAATAACCCCCTCGAAGTTCACATTATAGCTGCGCGTATGACCATGCTGTGGGGTATAGCGAATAGTAAGCCGCTCATCGACACCATACAGAATTTTTTGCTGGACATCCTTACCCAGATCCTTCCACGCTGCATTGATATCGAAGTGGTAGCGTTCAGCCATCGCGTCGAGGATTGCGGAATGCCACTGACTGCCGTTGACCACCTTACTCCAGGGTCCGATTGCTCCCTCGCGAATGCTGAGTTCGGGATGCGTCACGATCAGGTCGGCATCAATCTCCTTCTGGCTCCCCAGGCCAGTACAGATGGGGCAGGCACCGTGTGGATTATTAAAGCTGAAGGTGCGTGGCGCAATCTCTGGCAGGCTGATCCCACAATACACGCAGGCCGCTTTCTCCGAAAACAACGTCTCCTCACCACCAACCACCGAGACCAGCACCACACCATTTCCCAACTTCAGCGTCGTCTCCAGTGAATCACTCAAGCGTTGCCTGAACGCTGGGTCAACCCCTTCCTCTATTACCGGAACCGGTATATCCGCTTGTGCATTGACATCATACAGCGCCGGGCGTTCGGCCACGCGCTGTAACTGTGGCCTGCTGTCATCTTGCTCGTCACGTTCTGGCTTGCGTTTGCGAATCACCAGGCGATCAACAACGACTTCGATGGTATGTTTCTTCTGCTTATCCAGATCGATTTCTTCGCTCAGATCGAGGGTTTCCCCATCCACGCGCACACGCACATACCCGGAACGGCGCATCTCGTCAAAGACCGATTTGTGTTCGCCCTTGCGGCCCTGAATCAATGGGGCCAGCAGCAAAATACGCGAACCATCGGCCAGGCTGAGCACGGCATCTACAATTTGTTGGAGCGTCTGTTGACTGACCTCACGTCCGCATTTTGGGCAATGTTGATGCCCGATGCGCGCGTAGAGCAGGCGCAAATAGTCGTAGACTTCGGTCACGGTGCCTACGGTCGAGCGGGGATTGTGGGTCGCACCCTTCTGATCGATGGAGATAGCGGGCGAGAGGCCATCGATATGCTCGACATCCGGCTTATCCATCTTGTCCAAAAACTGACGCGCGTAGGCTGAAAGCGACTCGACATAGCGCCGCTGGCCTTCGGCAAAGATCGTATCGAAGGCCAGGCTACTCTTGCCCGATCCAGAGAGACCGGTGATCACCACCAGCTTATCGCGGGGAATGGTCACATCCACATTTTTTAAGTTGTGCTCACGAGCACCACGAATAATAATTTTATCTTGGGGCATAAAACTCCAACCATCCGCTTATCTCACAAAATGTCCGCTCGTAGAAAATACCTGGGTGTCCTTTTTTTGCTTGTTATTACCGGGTCTACTCTGTTTGGATACAAACAAACGTTCCATACAACAGTACAATATTCCGCTAGTTCCGTCAAGAGTTTTAGGACCTGGTATCGTTATGAGGGGCATGAATAGTTATAAATATGTATCCATATTAACGTTTCACGCGGGCGAATTATTCCCTCCCTGTGCGAGCACCGCTAATGAGATGTTTTTGCTGCCGGTCGCGGAGAAGAGTAGCCATTTTATCCTATAAAAAACGGTTGTCGTATCGAAGTTGTTTTACAATAGCCATTGACGCACGCTAGCACATACTACCTACCTGAACGCTTGAGCGCGGAGCGCTAGCCACGCCAGTGGCGTTGGGGTTCGGAATACGGTCATAGCCTATCATTTCTCCGCGTCGCCTGGCTAGTATAGCGAGTAATAGAGGGAAACCTGTGGAAGTAGAATTGGATTTTGAAAAACGGTATCGCTTGCTGCGCGAAATTATCGAGACGATTGTGCTAACCGTGCTAATGTTTCTGGTCATTCGCCTGGCGGTCCAAAATTTCAATGTCGATGGTATGAGCATGGAGCCAAACCTGCATAACCAGGAACTGATCCTCGTCGATAAAGGCTCGTACCTTTTTCGTGCTCCTGGTCGTGGCGACATTATCGTGTTTGTGGCTCCTCCTCAGCCAACGCAGGACTATGTGAAGCGCATTATTGGCTTGCCTGGCGATGTAATCACCGTAGATAATACGAAAATAATCGTGAATGGCAAGACGCTGAGTGACCCTTATGTCAATCCGGCACACCAGGGCAACCCCTTTATTGCCAACCACATCCAGAATATGGTGGTGCCAGCAAACTCGTATTTCGTGCTGGGAGATAACCGTGCCGGTAGCTCCGATTCGCGTGATTGGGGCTGCGTGCCGCGCAGTAACTTTATCGGTCGGGCCGCGTTTATTTATTGGCCGATCTCCAACGCGAGCCTGATCCCCAATGCTGCGTCAGCCTTCAATGGCATACCCCAACCTCCTACCAGCGGTATCAGCCGGGTTTGCCCCATCGAGCACGGCACGCCCGTGGCCGCACTCCAACCACACAACAGGGACATGAACACTATCTCGACCGCCTTGATGCTGGTTATGCCTGGCATGTTCGTCTTCTGCACGAGTAAGAGGCGCAAACCACAAAAACGCTAAAAAATCTTCATTATCATCCGTTGATGGTTACATGTAACCATCAACAAACATCAATGGATATATGGGCATTACGCGCTTTTTCCTAATTGCAGATCCATTTCATGGTCCTTCAATTGAGCATTCTGTATCTGGTGGTGCAGGCGGCCCTGGGCCTTGGCATAATTGTTGTTGAGTATCGTGGTCATCTCATCTGGCGACATAATCAGCCCCAACACGCCATTGACGGACACGTTGGTCGCCACAAGCTGACCATTTTTCGCCCTGGGCACCTGCGAAATGGAGCACGGCAGACCGTAGACCTGAAACGCAAGCTCGACGTTGCTCGGCGTGATGTGCACCGCCGTGTTCTGTAGCGGGCTCGCTGGCGAACTATTGAGCACAATCATGTTGTTGATGCTCGTTTCCTGGATAGGGACCGAGGATATGGGCAGCAGGGCGATCTGCGGCGGAATCTGGTTGATCGCCGACGACATGCCCCGGTCGATTGCCTGTTCAGCCATGTTGTGTAAATAGGGACGTAGCGCCAGGAACCAGCCCGCGACCACGACAATCACTACAATGATGAGCGTAATCAGGCATCCAAGCCCACGTCGCCCTCTTTTGCGCCGAGGTTTTTTATCTGTATCGACTGATTGCATTGATATCACCTTTTTTTTGCTAGAAGCTCATTCAACATATCATAACGGTGAGGCAAGGGGCAATGGTGACATTGATATGACTATTGGTGTGCCGTGCAAAACAAGCGAAAGAGCAAGAATGACCGCCGCAAGGAGATCGACTCTCGCAGCGATCATTCGCATAGAAACAATGAGGTACAAAGCGCTGTTACCAGGCGTAGGCTTCAGGCGCAGGACCACCAGGGCCAGGGAAAATCTGATCGAGCTGGTCAAGCGTCTCTTTGCTCAAAGCGATGTCAGTAGCGCGCAGGGTGCCACGCAACTGCTCTATGGTACGCGGCCCAATAATGGGGGCAGTCAGCACGGGATTCGAGAGCAACCAGGCCAGCGCGACGTTGGCAGGATCTTCACCCAGTTCGGAGCACAGGCCCTCGTAGGCTTCCAGTCTGGCACGATTTTTTTCGATTGTCTCTTGGGTGCCTGGTTGCGCACGTCGCCCCTCGCTGCTTTTGCGCAACGCGCCGCCCAGCAAACCACCACCCAGCGGACTCCAGGCAATCACGCCCAGACCATATTCCTTACAAGCAGGCAAGACCTCCAATTCGACGCTACGCGCATTCAGATTGTAGAGGCTTTGCTCCGAAACCAGCCCCAGGAAATGGCGGCTACGCGCAATCTCGTTGGCTCGTGCAATGTGCCAACCAGCAAAATTGCTGCTCCCAACGTAGAGTATCTTTCCTTCACGCACAAGCTGCTCCATCGCCTGCCACACTTCCTCCCAGGGCGTGTCACGGTCGATGTGGTGCATCTGGTAGATGTCGATATGATCGGTCTTTAAACGGCGCAGACTGTCCTCGCACGCCTTCCTGATGTGCAATGCCGACAGGCGCGACTGATTCGGCCAATCACCCATCGCATTATGCACTTTAGTAGCCAGCACAATCTTTTCGCGGCGCTCACCGCCCTGAGCCAACCAGCGCCCAATAATCTGCTCGGTAATGCCCTCGCCCTTCTTGCGACCATAGACATTGGCTGTATCAAAATAATTGATACCAAACTCTAACGCCTGATCCATAATGGCGAAACTGTCTTGCTCACTGGTCTCCGGCCCAAAATTCATGGTGCCGAGACACAAACGACTAACCTGTAATCCTGTACGACCAAGATGCGTATACTGCATCAAAATAACCTCTTTCTAGAAGGTAGTTGAATGACTATACGACAGAGAAACCTGGATATATCCAGAGGCACCAAACCCACTTTAACCAACCAGGCTTTCTCCTAGCATAAACGGATCAGCAGAGCATATGGATACACGACAATGTATCGACATAACACAAAAACATTGACAAACCGCATCGTGCATGCTATGTTTGACACACAAAATACCTATACGTAGCGTTGAATGGGACAAGTACCTCTTGTCGGCTGGTGAACAGAGAGCTGCGGGTTGGTGCGACGCAGTATACACCCCATACGTCAAGAGCGAAATCCACCCAGGAGCATGGCGCGACGAGCGCCCACGGAGCCACCGTTACCGGCAACAACGAGTTCCGCATACGCGCCTATTGGCGTCATATGTACTTATTCCGCAAACCAACGCCACTGCCGTGGCTAGCGCTCCGCACTCAGGTTTTCGGATAGGTAGTATGTGGAAGCATAAAGGTGGCACCACGATTCCACGCTTATATTCAGCGTCGTCGTCCTTGTTCTGGACACGATGCTTTTTTATTGCCCTGTTATCCAAAAATCCAGCAGAAAAGAGGAAGATATGCTCGATCTCACGTTTATCCGCAACCATCCCGATATTGTGAAAGAGGCGGCGCGGCTGAAAAACAACTCCATCGATATCGACGGCCTGCTCGCACTCGATCAGCAGGTGCTGACCCTACAACACGAGGTTGAAGAGGCTCGCGCCCAACAAAACCAGCTTTCCAAGCGCATCCAACAGGCCGCCAAAGAGAAGAACGTCGAGATGCGCAACGAGCTGATCGCCAAAGGCAAGCAGCTTTCCGAACAGATCAAAGAGCAGGAGCCGGTACTAACCCAGCTTCAAGAGGAGCGCTATAACCTGCTGCTGCTCGTGCCCAACATTCCCGATCCCAGCACGCCTATAGGAAGGGACGAGAACGACAACGTCCCCGTGAAACACTGGGGAGAAAAACCACAATTTAGCTTCCAGGCCCTCGATCACTACGATCTGATGCAAAAGCTGGATCTTGTGGATATCGAGCGAGCTGTCAAAGTAGCGGGCAGTCGCAGCTACATCCTGAAAGGTGACGCGGCACGCCTGGAGATGGCGCTACTCAACTTCGCCATGCAGCACATTTCTAATAAAGGCTACATGCCCTTAATCGTACCCGCCATGGCCCGCGAGTTCTGCTTCATTGGCAACGGCCAGTTTCCCAAGGGACGCGACCAGGTGTATCACGTGGAGGACGAGGATACCTACCTGGTTGGCACCTCGGAGGTCTCGATTACTGGCATGTACAAAGACGAGATTTTATCGGCCGAGGATCTGCCCATGAAGTTCGCCGGTTTCTGTCCCTGCTTCCGTAAAGAGGCTGGCACGTACGGCAAGGACACGCGCGGCGTCTTCCGCATTCACCAGTTCAACAAGGTCGAGCAGTATATCTTTTGCAAAGCCGATCACGAGGAATCGGTCAACCTGCACCAGCAATTGTTGCAGAACTCGGAGGAGATTGTACAGGCGCTGGGCTTACCCTATCGCGTTGTCAACGTCTGCACCGGTGATATGGGCGATGGCAAGGTTGGGATGTACGATCTTGAATGCTGGGTACCGAGCGAGAACCGCTATCGCGAGACGCATTCGTGTTCCTACCTGCACGATTGGCAGGCTCGCCGCGCCAACGTGCGGTATCGCGACGAGAACGGCAAGGTGCAGTTTGTGTACACGCTCAATAACACGGCAATTGCCACACCGCGCATTCTCATCCCGCTGCTGGAAAACCACCAGCAGGCCGATGGCAGCGTGCGCATTCCCGAAGTGCTCCGGCCCTTCATGGGCGGTCAGGAATACATTCGCCCGCGCCACACGGCTTAAATTGAATAAAAAGATACCTAAAAAACCATGCGGGTTTTTTAGGTATCTTTTTATTTTCCCTATATTTTGATAATCTCCCCGCGTACCGTCTGCGCCTCATCGTCGATATAAAGCATGCCCAGGCTACATGTGGGTTGTCGACGACGGTCGTTCGCGCTGCCTGGATTAAATAAAAGTTGCCCCTCGTGCTCTTGATTGTAGGGCACGTGGCTATGCCCGAAGACCACCACTTGCGCATCAGGAAATTCGAGGCGAGC